>QQXM01000230.1 GCA_014610835.1 Erysipelotrichaceae bacterium 7770_A6 | reverse complement strand
GATTCAATTTTACGACTGGTACTTTTTTATTTCATTCTTCCTTTCCACTTCCTCATTTACATGTTACAGGAAGCTCAATTCTTTACAATTATAATTTGTGGTCAAACTTAAAGCAATGCTCTTTGAATGCGTTTTCAATTTGTATAAAATAGATATTGAAAGGATGGGGAAATATATATGGCATTTCCAAAAAGTTTTTTATGGGGTGGCGCAGTCGCAGCAAATCAGTGCGAAGGTGCTTATCTTACAGATGGCAAAGGATTATCCTGCGCTGACATGTTAAAAGGAGGTAACGTTTCTACACCTAGAATGTTCTCTCCTGTGATTGAAGAAGGTGTTTATTATCCCTCTCATGAAGCAATTGATTTTTATCATCACTTTAAAGAAGACATCGCATTATTTGCAGAAATGGGATGGACTGTATTCAGACTATCTATCAACTGGTCTAGAATTTATCCAAATGGTGATGATGAACAGCCAAATGAAGCTGGCTTGAAATTCTATGATGAAGTATTTGATGAATGTAAGAAATATGGTATTGAACCATTAGTTACATTATCACACTATGAAATTCCTTGGGGAATTGTTACAAAGTATCATGGCTTTGCTGACCGTAGAGTCATTGATTTATTTGTTAAATACGCTACAACTTGCTTTGAAAGATATAAAGATAAAGTTAAGTACTGGCTCACATTTAATGAAATCAACTGTGGCTTAATGCCTGGTGGTGGTGCATATAATGGCGTTGGATATGTATGTCAGGAAGATCTAGATAATACAGCGCAGCGTCCAGTTGATCAGCTCATTGATAACCCTCAGAAGCGTTTTGAAGCATTGCACAATGAATTTGTTGCAAGTGCTAAAACTGTTATTGAAGGACATAAAATCAATCCTGATTTCATGATTGGTTTAATGATTGCTCATATGTCTTCTTATGGTTTAACACCTGATCCAAAGGATCAGTTCAAGAATTTACAGTCTGATGACCGTATGAATAACTTCTGTGGCGATGTCATGGTAAGAGGTGAATATCCATTCTTTGCGGAATCATTCATGAAAGAACAAGGTGTTACTGATACATCTTTCATGGATAATGAAGAAGATAAGAAGATCTTAAAAGAAGGTGTTGTTGACATGTATACTTTCTCTTACTACATGACAAACTGTGTAACAACACATGAAGATGAATTAGCAAAAGGAAATGTATTCTTAGGATGCAAGAATCCATATCTTGAAGCAACTCCATGGGGATGGCAGATTGACCCACTTGGACTACGTTATACATTAAATGAACTTGCTGGAAGATATCCAAACGTACCATTGATGATCGTTGAAAATGGTATGGGTATGATTGATAAGGTTGAAGAAGATGGTTCTATCCATGACTCTTATAGAATTG
The DNA here is from genome assembly GCA_014610835.1 of Erysipelotrichaceae bacterium 7770_A6. Taxonomy (GTDB): domain Bacteria; phylum Bacillota_I; class Bacilli_A; order Erysipelotrichales; family Erysipelotrichaceae; genus Bulleidia. The sequence continues at coordinate 9,295 of QQXM01000230.1, read as the reverse complement.
ATTACTTAAGAGATCATGTAAAGGCTATGAAAGATGCCATTGAAAAGGATCATGTAAACTTAATTGGTTATACAACTTGGGGTCCAATTGATCTTGTATCTGCAGGTACAGGTGAAATGTATAAGAGATATGGTTTCATCTTTGTTAATAGACATGATGATGGAACTGGTGACTTCTCTAGAAGTAGAAAAGATTCCTTCTTCTGGTATAAGAAGTGTATTGCTTCCCAGGGTGAAGATTTAGACTAAAACATATTGAAAAGGGACTTCGAATGAAGCCCCTTTTTATGATGCTGATGATGAAGCTGATGCATTGCTGCTGGCATTTCGATCTCTTATCATATGCTGTAATGCAATCACAATTGTAATGATTTCTTTTTCTTTGGACACATCATAAATATCAATAGAATATTTATCATGGAGTGAAAATGCTTTTTGGCATACATAAGCAATCGGATGATCATTCTCATCACTCAATAAAAAATTCAGTCTTAAAACATTACCTGTTATCTTCCATCCTAATCCTTCAATATTTGTAATATCTTTCATTAGATGAAATAATTCATTGCTTAATTCAAAACGCATTCCATCATGCATTGCAATATAATGTCTTCCATGGAAAGAAAACATCTTTCTAGTGATATTAGATATTTCATTTCCTTGTGCATCAAACACTGTTGTATCATCCACAAAAGAAAGAAATTTGCTATTGGAATAATAAACAACCTGATCCTTTTCATCTGTTACTTCAGTTGCCTGATGAAATGAAAATACCTCAGTAGAAATGAATAAACTTTTCACGGGTTTGCCATACATTTCCTGTACTTCAGTATTGCTGGAATCATTATGATCATGATAGTGAGAAAATAAATTCATGCATACCATCATACATATCACGATAATAACAAACAACAAGACAATACCTGTTTCCATAGGAAGTTCTCCTTTTATCAATACTGATAATAATTTTTCGCAACAATTGCTTTTTCTTTAACGACCTGTTTTCCTAATGCAAATACATCCGTTACATTCAAATCAGTATCTAAGAGTACAATATCTGCATCTTTTCCTTTTTCGATACTTCCCTTTTGTTTTAAAAGTAATGCATCCGCAACATTCTTGGTAATGATAGAAATCGCTGTAGAAATATCTACGTGTTCTTCTAGAATCAATGAACGGATAGATGCATATAATGTTTCCATTTTACCAACACCCATACCAATGATATTTAAATTTTCATCCCAGATTGGAAATGATCCATTTGCATCTGATGATAATGTAATCTGCTTCAATGGAACAATCTCTAATGTTTTCTTTAGTAAAGATGGTGTTTTTTCATCTGCTGTAAAATCAATATATCCACCCTTCGAAGCAAAAGCTAATGCATCTTCATATTGGTTCGCAACATGTGTTGGTCTGAATTGTGTAATCGGAATATCCGTTTCCTCTACGATTTCCAAGATTTTCTTATATCCATCTTTTCCTTTTCCAGTATGCATATGAACAACACCAGGTTTATTCGCAAGCAATCCTGCAGTTCTGCATTCCGTTGCCATTCTAGCAAGTTCCTGCTTTAAAGGAGCACTAGAACGATGATCACTGATTGCAACCTTTACACCAATGATTTCATCAATAAATGCAATATCTTTTCCAATAGAACCAGTTAGAGTTGTTGTAGGAATTGCATAGGAACCTGTTAAACAATAAGCACTCATCCCTTGTTCTCTCAATGCTTTTGTTTTTGCAACCAATTGTTCAATAGATTTCACATGTGCATCTGTACCAAGAAGGCCAATGACTGTTGTTACTCCATACTGGATACAGTCTGTCATCTGGATTTCACGTATCAAGGAAGAAAAACCATTTTCTCCCCCGCCACCAATAATATGTACATGCTGATCAATAAACCCAGGAATCAAATACTTCCCACTCGCATCAATTTCTTCATGATCATATGAAAATACAAGATTTGGCCGTATATCAATCATTTTATCGTTACAGATCAATACATCCTGGATTCCTGCATCTTCAGGTGCATATATATGTGCATTTCTAATTACTTTAAATTCATTCATAATTTTTCACTTCAAAAGATCTTCACATCTTTCTACAAAAATAGATTCACTTTCATTCTTATAAATTCCAGCTTTTAGCTGAAAGCATGTTTTTTCTTTTTCTAAACTTTTGGATTTGTTCTCCGCAACAATTGATTTCTTTTCAAAGTCATAGATACGATCTACAAGCAGCGTTGCACAAGAAACAAGTGAACACGAAACAGAAGCAATCAATATTCCTAAATTGATTCCTGTAGATGCACCAACTGCTAATACACCAGCAGCACACGCACTTAAAGCAATCCCTGTAATTGTCAGAATGTTATGTGTATTTTCATAACTCACTGCTTTTGTGTGAGAAGACTTAATCTCTTTTTCAATCTTATCTGTAATGTATGTATCTATGTTCATATGTTATTTATTCTTCTCTGGAAGGTAGAAAATCTGTTCTCCGTCCTTGGATAATTGATAGTTGCCTCTTGCATAAGATTCAACATAATCAGGATCCTGCAGCTTTTCTTTCTGTTGTGTGAGATATGTATTCTCGTCTTTCACTTCTTGCAGCTTTGCCTGCACTTCAGCCAGCTGCTGATGCAATTTCACAGTTGTCATACACTCAATAACAACGGTATAAATCATGTAAATAGAAACAGGTATTAAAACAACAGTCATTACTTTGCGAAAAATAGAATATGAATTCTTTTTAATTTTTTTCTTTAATTTCTTTGCCATATACTACTCGTTCCTTTCTTCTTTCTCTACAAATGATTGCGATACAATTTCATACATATCAGAAGCTTCCTGCTTCCTCTTTACTTCCTGAATCGATAAAACACGAACTTCCATTTTACGGCTTCCAAATGTTACGCCAACAATATCCCCAACTAGTACTTCATGTGATGGTTTTACAACTTTACCGTTGATTTCAATTCTTTGATTCAATGCCAGTTCTTTTGATACTGTTCTTCTTTTTAATATTCTTGATACTTTTAAAAATTTATCGATTCTCATGTACAGATTCCTTTGCCTTTTCAATGCATTCTACAGCCATTTTTAAATCATTTTTACCATTTGGCAGTAACACTATAATACACTGATTTGCATATCGAATTGTGATATCTTTTGAAATTTTAGTGAAAGATTCAAATAATTTCACACCATCAACATGTTGCGAATATAAAGAAGAGAATGTAATTTCCATTTGATTCTTCACTTCTCGATAAGATTGCACAATTGTCTCTTTCAATGCAATATCTAACTCTTTCTTTTCAAATAAAGATCTGACTTCCTTTGGAAGCTTTCCATACTGATCTTCAATTTCACTGCGATATGCTTTTAATTGTTCCTTGCTATCTAGTTTATCTAGCTTTTGATACATATCCAGTTTATCAAAATCATCATTTGTAAACCCATTTGGAATGTAGCTGGATTTTGAAATACTAGGATTAGGTTTTACTTCTTCATGGACAATTTCTTTTCCACTCTTTTTGGCTTCAATTGCTTCTTCCAGCATCTCAATATACATATCAATACCAACCGTATCAATAAAACCTGATTGAGATGGTCCTAATAGATCCCCTGCACCTCGAATTGTTAAATCTCGCATCGCAATCTTATATCCTGAGCCAAGAGATGCAAATTCTTTGACTGCAGTTAATCTCTTTTGCGCGATTTCTGTTAATTGACGTCGTTCTGGAATCATTAAATATGCATAGGCAAGTCGATCACTTCTGCCAACTCTTCCCTTGATCTGATAGATTTGTGCTAAACCAAAGTTTTGTGCATCTTCAATCAGAATTGTATTTGCATTTGGAACATCAATTCCATTTTCAACGATTGTTGTACAGACAAGAACATCAATTTCATGCTGGTTAAATTGAAGCATAATATCTTCTATTTCTTCTCTTCCCATCTGTCCATGAACACAGCCAATTCTTGCTTCTGGAAGTAAGTGCTGCAGTTTTCTGACACGGTTATAGATTTGTTCGATGTTGTTATATAAATAGAAAACCTGTCCATTTCGACTCAATTCTTTTTCAATCGCATTCTGAATTAATCCATCATTCTTTTCAACAACATATGTCTGAACAGAATAACGATTCATTGGAGGTGTTTCTAATTGAGACAATTGACGAATTCCAACAAGAGACATCTGTAATGTACGTGGAATTGGCGTTGCACTGAGTGTCAATACATCAATTCCATTTTTCATTTCCTTGATTCTTTCTTTATGTTCCACACCAAAACGCTGTTCTTCATCAATGATTAAAAGACCAAGATCTTTAAACTTGATATCTTTACTTAATAAGCGATGTGTTCCAATAACAATATCAACTCTGCCTTCTTCAAGATCTTTTAACGTTTTCTTCACTTCACTTTGTGATACAAAACGATTCAATACACGTATTTCAACAGGATATCCTTTATATCGCTTTGTAAATGTCTTGTAGTGCTGTTCTGCCAGGATTGTTGTTGGACATAGCATCGCAACCTGCTTGTTATCACTGACAGCTTTAAAAGAAGCAATGACAGATACTTCTGTTTTACCGAAACCAACATCACCGCATACAAGTCGATCCATTGGTTTATCACTTTCCATATCTTTTTTAATATCTTCCACTGCTTTTTTCTGATCTGGTGTTAATTCAAACATAAATGCGTCTTCAAAGATTTTCTGATCAGGTGTATCTTTTGAAAATGCATGACCAATATGTGTTTCTCTATTTGCATATAAAGATATTAAACGATCCGCAATATGTGCAACGTTTTCCTGTAATCTCTTTTTTGTCTTTTCCCAGTCCCCACTGCCGAGTTTATTTAATCTAGGAACAACACCTTCACGAGATACAAACTTACGTACAAGTTTGAACTGTTCTAATGGAACAAGTAATTCTGCATTTCCACGATATATAACTTTAATAAAATCTCTTTTTACACCTTGGAATTCTCTTGTTTCAATTCCTACGTACTGTCCTACACCATACGTTGCATGAACGATATAGTCTCCTGGTGAAAGATCTTCATAGTGATGCAGAACTTCAGCATTTCTAAACTTATTTTCATATCTTCCACGATGATGATGAATTTCAAAGATTTCACTTGCTGTATAGACATGAAAATGATCCCCTATCTGAAATCCTTGCATATAGTCTGCAAGATAAATATTGATACCATCTTTGATTTCACTTTCAGCATCAATCATTTGATATGGAATATGTTCTTCCATACATGTATGAATGACTCGTTCAATTTCTTTTTCATTTAAAGCCAATACATTCTTTTCTGGTGTATTGATCATCTTTAAGCGAACATCTAATGTTTCATTTGGAATATTTACTTCATGAATATTAGAAATATTATCAATGAATGGATCTTCTTTGATTCTTTTACAATCTAATGCAATTCTAGAATATTCATGAAATAAAGAATACTTTGGAAGCATCTTTCCTTCCTGAACCATTTCTTGCACATATTGTATAGAATCTTCTAAGAAATGTTTAATGGAAGCAGTTACTTCAGATGGATCTGAAAAAATGATGACTGGTGTATCCATATATTCCCATATTCCACTTGCATGATCTAATAAAGCAGTATATGGGTACATTCGTTTTTCAAAAATATGATTTTCCAGTGCATCTAAATCTGCTTCAATTTCAGGATTTGCATTATTTTCTAATAAAGCAGATGCTTTCGTTTTGATTTCTTCAATTTCTGCATCTGTAAAAAGTACATCTGATGCTGGAACAATCTTAACTTCTTTTACCTGTTTGATTGTTTTTTGACTGCCTTCATCAAAGAAACGAATACTGTCAATTTCAGTATCAAAAAATTCAATACGAATTGGATGATCATAGTTAATGGAATACACATCAACAATTCCACCTCTAGCCGCAAAAGAAAGCGGCTGATCGACATGAGAAGTTTGAGAATAGCCTCCATGAATCAATTTCATTTTCAATTGATCCATATCCATTTCTTCCCCTACTTTAATATTGATAATACAGTCTTTAAAGTTTTCAGAAGATGGCAGGAAACGAAGTAAAGCACTTGGACAAGTCACAACGACCTGATGTGGATTTTCCAGTAAAGAAGACATTGTTTCAACTTTGATTGCACTCATTTCAGGAGAAGATGCAATTGCTTCTACACGTAATGACTCATCCGACGCAAAAAGAGCACATTCATCATCTTCGAGGAAAGAAGAAATTCTTTCATATAGACGCTGTGCTTGATACAAATTCTTTTTTACCACAAGAATAGATCTTGGCCGATGCTTGTATGAAGTTGCAATGACAAGAGCTTCCTGGATTGTAGAAGTTAATGGCAGATCAGATAGATTTTTATCTAACAATGATACTGCCGGATTATCTTCTAACTGTTTTAAAAGCCATTGAGGCATTTTATTGTTTGACATATTACTTTTTAATATTGTACTGATTCATGACTTTATCCATAGGCTGTGTAATCCATGCATATGCCGCATCTGCACTATTCTGCAGTGCATTGTCAAAATCAGCTTTTTCACTTTTTGGAACTGGAGATAATACCCAGTCAGGTACTAATTTATGATTTCCTTTATCAGAATGCCCTACACCAATACGAATTCTAGGAATATCTGTTGTACCTACATGTGCAATAATAGATTTCATTCCTTTTTGACCACCTGCTGATCCATTCTTACGAATTCTTACAGATCCTGTAGGCAAATCCATATCATCATGCATAACTAGAATATCGGATGGGTCAATATGATAATAATTTACAGCCTGAATAACCGCATTTCCTGATTCATTCATATATGTGAGTGGTTTCATCAATAATACAGATTCACCATCCACTTTAATATTTGCAATCAATGCATTCCATTTTTTTGTTGTGGAAGCAACATTACATTTATCTAAAAGACGATCCATAGCTAAAAAGCCAGAATTATGTCTTGTATTTTCATATTCTTTTCCAGGATTTCCCAAACCTACAATTAATTTCATTGATCCTCCTCTTTTTCTTCGATGTTATCAAATTCCTCTTCTTCTACTGGAGCACTCACTTCTAGACCAAGCTGTCTCATCCATCTTTCACCAATACCACTCTTCGCAAAATTTTCCAGCATTGGTTTACATTCCTCATACTTTTCAGTTTGATCATTTTCTTTATAGATGACTGCTGCTGTTGCATTTGCAATGCTCTTATATAAACCAATTAAAGATTTGGAATATTGATATTGACTATAATCACCAGCTAATAAAGATTCATAGAAAGCTAATCCCTGATCACCTTCTTTTTCATAGAATTGATTAATAGCTTCAGCTTCTACACGTACAAGCTGATTTTTTAAAATATCTTTATACTGGTCCATCTTTTCATTCAGCTTTCTTCGATAGTCAGGCTTTCCATCTTTTTCAAGAATATTTGGAATTCCTAAGTATAAATAAAAGAACGCATCTTCATTTTCCGTAATTTTTACAGAACCATCTTTTTCATGTGTCATCATTCGATCTACATCAATAGAATTCATTACTTCATCAAATTCTTCAAATTCATTATGAAAAGCTAACCCCCAAAGATGAATAACTCTTCCCTTATTTAAAAATTCATTATCATCCTTCATTTCTTCTTCAAACTGCTTCATATTTTCAAAGAATTCTTCTTTATCACCAACAGAATTAACTACATCAATTAATTTTTTACTTTTATTTGTTCTTTTACTCATTAGAAACATTCTAACGATCATTAATACTAAGATAAGATAAATAATAATTTGCATTTCTTTCACCTCTTCGTAAATTATACAAAACTTAGCTTTAAATTATAGCGCATTTTCCTTCAAAATCTGAAAATCTTGTGAAATGATTTCTCTTTTTCTTGTTTTCCATATAAAATGGTTTTATGCCAAATAAAGAAGATACATTTGAAAAAGAATTGAAAAATATAAAAATTGAAAGTAAAAAAGCACCATTTCCTGATATTGATTTTGAATTAGAGAATGGAACAGATGATAATACAATAAATGATAAGATCGTTAGACCGAATACTTCTACATCATTATTTGATAATATTCCTGATTCAAAAGAATTGATGGAAGAAAAGAAAGTTGATGATGTTTTTAGAGAATTGGAAAAAACAGCTGCTGATCTAAAGATTCATGAAGCAATTGAAAAAGAAGAAAAAAAGCAGCAGAAATCCAAGAAAAAAACGACGATTATTATCATCCTTTCTGTATTGCTTGTTTTATCTATTTCTTTGTTATTTTTAAGTATGTATGCATACAAAAATAGAGAAGAAATTAAAAAGGCCGCAAAACCAACACTGGTTCCAACACTTGAACCATCCACTTCTGTTACAGAAAATCAATTACCTGCGGAATTAACGGATTTAAATTCTTTCCAGCTTCTTGTTGATTTCCAGCATGCATTAAGTAAAGATTATGTTCCTGCGAATTTAGCTACACCTTATCTGAACAGTACAACTGATGTCATTCAAGTAAATGCGGAAGCTGGTGAAATGGCGAAACAGATGAAAGCTGCTGCGGAAAGTGAAGGTATTTCACTGACAGTAACAAGTGGATATATGAACTACAAAGAAATCGAAGAACGTGCAATGGATATTATTTCTATGAATGGAGAAGAATATGCAAAGGCAAATGGTTTCCTGGCTGGCTACAATGAACATCAGACTGGTCTAGCACTTGATTTCACAGATGATCCAACAAATATCAACAATACAGCTGCATTTAAAGATACACCAGCTGGTCAATGGCTATTTGCACATGCACATGAGTATGGATTTATTCAAAGATATCCTGAAGGAAAAGAAAGTATTACAGGTGTTAATTTTGAACCTTGGCATTATAGATATGTCGGTGTAGATGTCGCAAATGCCATTTATAATAAGGGTGTTGAGTTGAATGATCCAAACTATACATTTGAAGAATATTACAATATTGAAAAATGATATCAAAGAATCTATGTAAATTCGTAGATTCTTTTTCTGTTGTTTATTGACAATTATCTACACAAAAGATATTATCTCATCTTTGACAGTTTAAGAAGACAAAACAGTCAGAAAATGGCTTATTTACGCCGAATTCTGACTGTTTTTGTTTTGAGCCGATATTACGTAATTTATTGTCTCTGCTTTGTAAGTTTGATGATATTTCTGATGCTGCTGTAGAACGCCAAATTAAATACACATAAAACCAATAATATGTTCAAATTAAATAAAAAAATGATGCAGAGAAAAGAC
>QQXM01000044.1 GCA_014610835.1 Erysipelotrichaceae bacterium 7770_A6 | reverse complement strand
CGGGCCGATACTAAGCCGGAAGAGAAAGGAGATGTATATAGATTTGACTCAGCTGGATGAGCTAATTTATATATACCAAGTATATGAATGTTATTATCATGGTGGAATTATAAAGTAAATAAAAATTATTTTACACTTGGTGAAATGATTTCTTTTAGACAATGCATTTGATGTGTAATTTACATGAAATTTTCATTTTATTGACGCATTAAAATAAGTATAATGTAACGTATGGTAAATAAAAATAGAAATCTCAAAAAGCAAAGTCATTCACGTTATAGTTTGAAAAAAGGAAAAAGACCTGCAGGTCTACACTCTCAATATGTGGTTATTAGTGCAGATAAAAATGCAGAAAAGAAAGTGGATATAAAACCAATTGTACATAAAGAAACTGATTTTATTCCAAGAGAAGAAAAGAAAAAACCGTTATTGAGACGTTTTCAAATGCGTCAGAAAGATATTGAAGCAAAAAAACTACGTGAAAAGAAAATAGAAAAAGCTAGTCGGAATTTAGAAAAAGCAAAAACAACATATGCTCTTGTGAAGAGTGATTATGTTGACAGTAAAGATGACATTAAGTCTAAGATCAAACAGCTGAAGCAGGATGCCAAACAGCAGAAGAAGGCTTTGAAAGAAGCCAAGAAGAGCTTGAAAGCATCAAAAAAAGAAATGAAACAGTCTAGTAAAAAACATTTAGGTGTTTTTACTAGTGTATTAGCTGTTCTTCTTTTTGCGATTTCAACATTGTTATATTTTGTTGTGCAATGGCTGATTAGAACATGGCCAAACCTGAAGATGGATGAGTTGATGTATGAGGCAACTGCTCCACTTGAAGGAACAGGTTCTAATATGATTGATGCTTTTATTCAGCAGGCAGTTGTTCCTATGGCAATTGTGGTAGTTATCGCAATCGTTGTCATTGTGATACTTACAAAAGCGGGTACTTTATTTAGACGACTCGGAAAATCAATTCTTGTGGTTGTATCTTGTATTTGTGTGGGAATTGCAGGTACAACATTCTGGAATCATCTGGATGTTGGAACATATGTGGAAAATCAGACGACAACATCTGATTTTATCAAAGATGAATATGTAGACCCTTCAAAGACACAGTTAACATTCCCTGAAAAGAAAAGAAATTTAATTTATATCTATTGTGAATCTATGGAAATGAGCTTTGCGGATCAGGCAAATGGTGGTGCAAGAGATGAAAATGTCATTCCTAGATTGACAGCACTGGCGGAAGAAAATGAAGATTTTTCTGGTACAGATAATTCACAGTTAAATGGTGGATATTCTATGCCTTCTACGACTTGGACAATGGGTGGTATTTTTGCGGCAACTGCAGGACTGCCACTGCAGACAGATGTTGGTCGTAATACAATGTCTACGCAATCTACATTCTTCCCAGGCATTACAGCACTTGGTGATATTTTAGAAAATGCTGGATATAATCAGACATTCTCTTGTGGTTCTCCAGTTTCATTTGGCGGTAGAGAATTATACTTGCAGGAACATGGAAACTATACATTCCACGACTATGAATATGCACAGGCAAATGGAATTATTCCACATGGTTATTATGTGTGGTGGGGCTTTGAAGATGCACGCTTGTTTGAGATGGCAAAGAATGACATTACAAATATGGCAAGCAGTGGTCAGCCATTTAACTATACATTATTAACGGTAGATACACATTTTGAAGACGGATATCTGGATTCTTCTGCAGAAAATAAATTTAATGATCACTACTCTAATGTTTTCTTCCATTCTGATAAGCAGGTAACTGAATTTGTGGATTGGTGTAAGACACAGCCTTGGTATGATAATACAACAATTGTTATTTCTGGTGACCATCCAACAATGGATTCTGACTATATGGAAAATATTGATCCAGAATATCAAAGAAGAGTGTATACATGTTATATCAATTCAGCTGTATCTGTTGAAAACAATACAAAGAGAACATTTACAACATTTGATGACTTTCCTACAACTTTGGCTGCTTTGGGTGTTCAAATAGATGGAAATCGTTTAGGTCTTGGTACAAATTTGTTTTCATCAAAGCAAACATTAACTGAACAATATGGTTTAGATAAAGAAAAAGGTGAACTGAATAAGAAGAGTACATTCATGTCTGAATTGAGTGGAAATGATGTATCGAATGAAGAGTTCCAGGAATATTTGAATAAAGAAGGTATTCGTTCATCTGTTGTTTATTTACAGAGTTATGATTCTGAGGCAAAGACTGCTACGTTATCTGTAGATGATATTTTCTATACAGGTGGAAATATTGACTATGTTTCCGTTGAAGTAACACATCCAGATGGATCAAGACAGAAAGTGAAGGCAACGCATAATAAGTCAGATGGCAGATATGATGCGGTGATTGATGTATCCAATGGTGGTATTGAATACCAGACAATTTCTGTAGATGCACATATTCGTATTGATAACTCCGATGCTTTGAAGACACAGAATATTTATCAATATTCTGGAAATTTGGCTGTGATTCCGTGTGAAGATAATCTTCTGCAGCAGACACTGCATAGTGCAAGTGCATTAGATCAAAGAAGATATGCAATCTTTGTAACAACACAAGGTGATGCATTCGCTCAAATGACGGAAGCAGAAAAACAAGAATTGATTGATTTAGGTATTCCACAGACTTTCTTTGATGAAGGTGAAAATACTCGCTATGCGGTGTTATCTAAGGGTACAACAGTCCTCAAGGAAGGCATTGGCTATATCCGTGACAGTGGTGAATTAGCAAATGGAACGGGATATACAATTTCTAGTGCGGATTCTGATGGCAGTTATGCGACAATTACAGTTGGCAACAACTGGCAGAACTTAACAAACTATCGTGATGGTGTGCATGTTGTAATATATGATATGCAGGCAGGAAGTGTTGTTGGCAAGTGCGATTTCAATACGGCTGAAAAACCATGGAATGCACAGTTGTATACAACATATGATGAAGAAGCAGATACATTAACATTCCACGCAGATGGTGCAGTGAATGCAGCTGGTGGACAGTTAGATGTTGAAGTTGTTGTGTGGGATAAGTCTGATATCAATGACAAGCTTGAAATTGGCATGTCTTCTTCAAATAATTCTGAATGGTCTGTTACAATTGATCGTGATGATAAAGATATTAAGAATCTATATGCAGTTTGTTATTTGAGAAGCAGACAGTCGAACTGGCATAGAGTAGATGAAGGAAAAGTATCTGATTTGATTGAGAAGGGCTTATTGATGACACCTGTAGAAATCAGCGAAAATACAACGAATACACAAAATAACGAAGCTGTACTACAAGAGGGAGAACAGTAATGGATAGAAAGAAACTATTAATGATCTATAACCAGAAAGCTGGTATTTCTGGAAGTATGAATGATTTGTTTCAATGTATTGAGTATTTAAGTGTACATGGGTATGAAGTTACAATTTTTCCAGTGGTTCCTAAGAAGGGATTAACTTGTGAATCTATCTTAGAAAAATCTAAGGGGGAATATGATCAATATTTCATCTGTGGTGGAGATGGAACATTGAATCATGCGACAAATGGTATGATTGCTAATGATTTACATGCACCAATCAGCTATGCTCCAGTTGGTTCAACAAATGACTTTTCTAAGAGCCTTTATGGCAATAGAAATCATTCTTTCAAAGATATTTGTAGATTCATTACACATGGAGAACCATTCTCATTTGATGTAGGGAAATTTAACGACAGTTACTTTAACTATGTTGCGGGATTTGGGGTATTCCCATCTGTTTCTTATACAACACCACAAGATATGAAAAATCGTTTGGGATATGTTGCGTATGTATTGAATTTTTTAACAACAATTCCTGGTGGATTGACATATAAGAAACATTGTAAGATTACACATGATGGCATAGTTGATGAAGGTGATTTTATGCTTGGATTGATTACAAACAGTATTTCTGTTGCGGGGACACAGCCAGGCGTAATTAAAAAGAGTTCATTGAATGATGGTGTTTTTGAAGCATTGTTAATTAAAGCAAATCCTTCTCCAATTGATGTTGCGGAAATGATAGCGGCATTTAATGGAAATCGTGATCATTGTAACGGTGTATTAACATTTCAGTTTAAAAAAGCTGCGTTTGAATTTGAAGATGAAGTACCATGGACACTGGATGGTGAAGATGGTGGGAATGTTCAAAATTCTGAAATTAGTGTAATTCCTGAAAGAATTACTGTATTTGTTCCAAAGAAAAAATAAGGTCCAGAAATCTGGGCCTTTTTCAATGCAAAAGATACATGAGCATAATCGTTGTGAAATGTAAGCGTATGCATTATAGTTGAGAAAGAAAGTGAGAAAAACATATGTATATTTACTATCCAAGCTGTAACTTTTCTATTGCTTCACCATCAACTGCGAAAGTAGTGAGAAATCTTTTGAAAGAAAAGATGGTAGTTGCGGGATGCTGCTTAAGAGATCAAAGAGAAATTCATGAAGATGATATTGGTGTTTATTTTTGTCAGCATTGTAGAGAAACCATTGAAAATAAAGTTAAAACAATGAGCCTTTGGGAGTATATTGATTCTCTAGAAGATTTTGAATTTCCAGATTACAACCATGAAAAGATGCTTCTACAAGACTGTTATCGTGATCGAAATCATCCAGAAGTACATCAGGCAGTCAGAAGTATTCTTCAGAAAATGAATGTGGATATAGTGGAAGCAAAACGCAATAAAGAGAATTCGGTATATTGTGGTACATTGCATTATGAAACAGAAAATCATGCATTGCTTGGAAAATTAAAAGCATATCCAGATGCGAAGATCTCTGAACTTCCATTAGAATTACAAAAAGAACTTATGGAAGATAACTTCGAAGGCGTGGATTTAGATATGCAGATCATTGTTGACTGTAATCGTTGTTTAAAAGGTGTTGAACTAGCTGGAAGAAAAGGCATTCATCTGTTAAACCTTGTAATGAAAAACTACTTGTGATATTGCATCTGTATATGTTCAATGCCATCTTCTAAGAATGGATTACTTGTTTGTTGAAAACCGAGCTTTTCATATAGTGCGCGAGCATATGTCTGTGCTTCAATTGTAATTGTATCAGCATTATACGTATTGATTGCGATAGCAATTGCTTTTTTAACAACCATGGATGCATAGTCTTTGTGTCTTTGTAAAGCTAATACTCTTCCAATCGATGGAGTTGGAAATGTTGTATTTGCGGGAAGTACACGACAATAGGCAAGCAGCTCGTCACAATCATTCAATAATAAAATATGAATAGATACTAAATCATGCATATCTACATCAGGATATGGACAATTCTGTTCAACCACAAATACATCAATTCTAGCTTTGTAGAGTTGATGTATTTCTTTTGGGGTGAGATCGTTAAATGTCTTTATAATATATTTCATAATTGTTTCAAATTATAGCACAAGAGTCAGGAATCTGTAGTACTATGGACAAGAAAGGAATTCACATATGGCAATTATTTTTCACGAACAATCAAAAACGTTTCATTTATACAATCAACAAATCAGTTATATTTTTAAGGTTTTAAAGAATGGATCTTTAGGACAGTTATATTTTGGGAAAAGAATTCATGATAAAGAATGCTTTGATGAATTATTTGAAATGAGAAAACGTTCCATGGCTCCTTATACATATGAGGGAGATATGTTATTTTCTCTAGAACATATCAAGCAAGAATATCCTGGATTTAACCATGGAGATCTTAGATATCCTGCATTTACAATTACGCATGAAAATGGAAGCACAGTAAATGAATATGTGTATGCATCCCATAGCATTTATCAAGGAAAGAAATCAATAGAAGGATTACCTTCGACATATGTTGAAAGCGATGGAGAAGCCACAACATTAGAAATCACATTGCATGAATCTCATACGGATACAGATATGATTTTGTATTATACAATTTATGAAACGTATCCTGTGATTTGCAGACATGTTAAATTCATGCATTATGGAATGCAATCTATTACGCTAGATAAAGCATTATCTGTATGCCTGGATCTTCCTGATTGTAACTATGAAATGTTAGAACTAACAGGTACATGGTGCAGAGAAAGGCATGTTGAGTGGAGAAAACTTATGCATGGCGTGCAGTCTATTTATTCTATGCGTGGGCATTCTTCACATCAATATAACCCATTCCTCGTATTAAAAAGAGAAAATACAGATGAAAGAAGTGGAGAAGCATATGCTTGTTCACTTGTGTATAGTGGTTCATTTCTTGGACAGGTAGAAGTTGATAATCATAACGTTACAAGAATGACAATGGGTATTCATCCAGATCAATTTGAATGGACGTTACAGCAAGGGGAAAGCTTTGTGACACCAGAAGCTGTTCTGGCATATAGTGAAAATGGAATGAATGCTTTATCACAAACGTATCATAAACTGTATCAATCTAGACTTGCACGTGGTGTATGGAGAGATAAAGATCGTCCAATTCTAGTGAATAACTGGGAAGCAACGTATATGGATTTTACGGAAGAAAAGCTCATGAATATCGTACATGCGGCAAAAGATGCTGGTATTGAATTGTTTGTTCTGGATGATGGCTGGTTTGGAAAAAGAAATGATGATCATGCGGGATTAGGTGACTGGTTCTGTAATATGGAAAAACTGCCATGTGGAATCAATGGTTTATCTAGAAAAATACATGAAGAAGGTATGATGTTTGGGTTATGGATTGAACCTGAAATGGTGAATAAAGATAGTGACTTGTATCGAATGCATCCAGACTGGGTGATGAATGATCCAGAATATCATTGTTGTCATGGAAGAAATCAATATGTATTGGACTTTTCTAGAAAAGAAGTTGTAGATGCAATTTATGAAATGCTGGATCGTATTTTAGAAAAAGCTGATGTGGATTATATCAAATGGGATATGAATCGCAGTATGTCGGAAGTGTATTCTAATTGTGCACCACAGCAAGGTAGAGTTGTGCACGCATATATTCTAGGGGTATATCGTCTGTATGAAATGTTATTGAAGAAGTATCCAAATATCCTGTTTGAATCTTGCAGCAGCGGTGGTGCTAGATTTGATGCGGGAATGCTGTATTATGCGCCACAATGCTGGTGTTCAGATGATACGGATGCAGTGGAAAGAATGATGATCCAGTATGGTACTTCATTTGCCTATCCAATCAGCAGTATTGGTGCACACGTTTCTGCCTGCCCAAATCATCAGTTAAAGAGAATGACACCGTTGAATACAAGATTCAATGTTGCCTGTTTTGGTGCTTTTGGCTATGAAATGGATCTTTCAAAGCTAAGCAAGGAAGAAACAGAAGAAATCAAACAACAAGTGATATTTATGAAACAATATCGTCATTTGATTCAATATGGAACATTCTATCGTCTTGTGAGTCCGTTTGAAGGAAATACAATGGCATGGATGGTTGTTTCTAGTGATCAGAAACATGCAATTGTTGGATATTATAAGATCCTGCAAAGTGTTATGGCACCATTCCAGCGTCTTTATCTACAGGGATTAGCTCCAGACAAGAAGTATCGAATCAATACCTCTAAAGAAGGATTGTATGGGGATGAGTTGATGAGTTGTGGAATGGTTGTGAGTGATGCATCATGTGGTGAGAATGAAGAAGTGTATAATGGTAGAAATGGTGATTTTCAATCCCGTTTATATGTATTAGAAAGTGAAGATGAAAGTGATGAAAAGATTTAAAGAAAATGATATTCATGCGATGGTGGAAATATTAGAGAAGGATGGTACATTGTCTGTCCCTACAGATACAGTATATGGTGTGTGCTGCAGATATGATCATGAAGCAGCACAAGAGAAGCTGAGAGATGTGAAGAAGCGTCCGGCAACTAAAGCTTTTCCAATCATGTGTGCTGATGAAGAACAAATCAAAACAATTTGTGATGTGGATGAAAGAAGTGAAAAACTGATTCGTGCATTTATGCCTGGTCCAGTAACTTTGATTCTGCCAAAAAAGAATAGTGTTCCTTTTTATGTGAATGGTGGTATGCCTACACTTGCTATACGCATGGCAACAAGTTCACCACTGAAAGAATTGATTCAAACATTAGGCAGTCCTGTCTTTATGACAAGTGCAAACCAGTCTGGAGAAGAAGTTTGTACAAATCTGGATGAAATTGAAAAGCATTGTCCACTATTGGATGGCATGATGGAAGGCAACGTATCCTTTGGAGAAGCAAGTACAATTATTGACTGTACAAAAGAGGAGATACAGATTTTAAGACAAGGTCCTGTTACGATGGAACAAATCCAGGAAGTTCTATAAAATGAAAATTTTTCAAAGAGATGCAAAAATCAAATAAATTCTTTCATTTTTAGTTTTTGTATTCTTTTATAGATTTTATCAACGTTGTAAAATATTTTCGTTGAAAAATCAAAGAAGTACTTTGATAGAAGGAGAATGAATTCATGAGTACATATGTAGATCGCGTAATCGAAGAAACAAGAAAAAAGAATCCAGATCAGCCTGAATTCTTACAGACAGTAACAGAAGTGCTAACTTCTGTTGCACCAGTTGTGGATGCACATCCAGAATATGAGAAAGCTGCATTACTTGAAAGACTCGTAGAACCAGAAAGACAAGTTATGTTCCGTGTAGCCTGGGTTGATGATGAAGGAAAACCACATGTTAATCGTGGATACCGTATTCAGTTTAATGGAGCACTTGGCCCATATAAGGGTGGTTTGAGATTCCATCCAACTGTAAATCTTTCTATTTTGAAATTCCTGGGATTTGAACAGGTATTCAAAAACTCATTAACAACATTGCCAATTGGTGGTGGTAAAGGTGGAAGTGACTTTGATCCACATGGTAAGAGTGATGCTGAAATCATGAGATTCTGCCAGGCATTTATGACAGAACTTCAAAGACATATTGGCCCTAATACTGATGTACCTGCTGGTGATATTGGTGTTGGTGGAAGAGAAATTGGATATCTCTTTGGTCAATATAGAAGAGTAAGAGACTCATGGGACAATGGTGTATTGACAGGAAAACCATTGACATATGGCGGATCATTAATTAGACCAGAAGCTACTGGCTATGGTGTTCTATATTATGCGAAAAATGTATTTGCTCATGAAAATGATACACTTGAAGGAAAAACTGTTGTATTGAGTGGATATGGTAACGTTGCCTGGGGTGCTGCTAAGAAGATTGCTGAAATGGGTGGCAAGGCAGTTACAATTTCTGGTCACAATGGTTATGTTTATGATCCAGATGGAATTGTAACAGAAGAAAAGATTAACTATCTGCTTGAAATGCGTGCAAGCAAGAATGCAAATGTCAAGATGTATGCTGATAAGTTTGGATGTCAGTTCTTTGAAGGCAAGAAGCCATATGAAGTAAAGGCTGATGTTTATATTCCATGTGCTACGCAGAATGAAGTAGGTATGGATGAAGCAAAGCTTATTGTTGATGCTGGTGCGAAGTATTATTTTGAAGGTGCAAATATGCCAGCTACAAATGAAGCTCTTGCATACTTACAGGAACATGGTGTAATCGTTGGACCTGCTAAGGCAGCAAATGCTGGTGGCGTTGCGGTATCTGCTCTTGAAATGTCTCAGAACTCTGAAAGATTGTCTTGGACAAGTGAAGAAGTTGATGCTAAGTTGAATACAATCATGACATCTATTCATGATGAATCTGCAAAGGCGGCTGAAAAGTATGGATTTGGCTATGATTTGATTAAGGGTGCAAATATTGCTGGATTCGTTAAAGTTGCGGATGCAATGATGTCCCAGGGTTTATTCTAAGATATAAAAAAGACATGGAACTTTGAGTAGCTCCATGTTTTTCTTTTACTTTCGCTGATATAGCAAATAAATTCCTGCTTCATCTACAAGCGAGTAGTTTTGCTTGAGAATATCAGCAATACCATCTGTATGTGTATCTGTTAAGATCCATTTTGCTTTGCACGTTTTAAAAGTAGAATAGATCTTTTCTTTTAGTACGACATCATTTGTGGATAATTCATCCTGCAGATAGAAGTATTTGTAACAAGGCATTGCATTTGTTGAAAGATATGTATCTTCCATATTCTTTCCACCATAGAAGATGAGTTTATCATAGTCTTCTGATGGAATCAGCTTCATTAATCCTTCATATCCTTGGTCGATATATATAGAATAGTTTGCTGCAGTATAAATAGCATTTGGATAATCTTTTAAATAGAGATAGTACATGCTTGTAAACGATACACATCCACATAGAATCATTGTGATTTTAGGATGTGATTGTAAAGGAAGCAGTGAATAGATACTATTACAAAGGAATACAAGATTCACGATACAGAACATTGAGATGTATGTTGTGAAATTCATTTGTGCAAAATAGTACATTTCAATACATCCACAAATTCCCCAGGAAATAGCTTTGAAATATTCTTTTTTACATAGAAATAAAATTGCAGAAAAGATGAGTGCAATCGCAGTGAAGCGTAAGAAGAATACAAGGTGATAGTAATACGATGTTTTTGTGGCTGAGAAAGTGAGATCTGTATGATATTTATATGCATCATAAATCATTTCACTCAAGCAGTTTTGATATTTGAAATAGAGAACAAAAGGCATCGTAATACATAGAAAACCAATGAGAATGCATGAGATAGATAGAAAGAAATCTTTCCACTGCTTTTTTATCAGCATATATGCAAATAGACACATGAGGGGAACATATGCAAGTAAACCAGTGGGTTCACAAAGCACAGTAACACCAATAGAAATGCCATAGAATATGCTATAGAATGAAGGCAATACTTTCTTTTTATGGCTGTATAAAATGAGATAATATGTCCATCCAATCCAGGGAAGCAGGAATTCTTCTGCATGCATTCCATCTGGATAGTTTGTTTTCAACATACATATCGTTAGAAATAAAGTCATACATGTATATGCTCTATTTCTTGTAGCAAGTCGAGAAATAAAATAGACAGATAATAAGAAAAAGAATAGATTGATTATCTGTGGAATAATTATTCCGCCTTTATTTCCATATACAAACCTTGTACCTATGCTTCCAAGCCAATACATCCATGGCCCATTTTCTGCAAATAGATCTTTGTATGGAATGATATCAAAGTACCATCCTCTAGCAATTGTTACGTTAATACATGAATCTGTACCATTGTAATACCAGCTGAGTGGACTGGTAGAGTGTGAAAACAACAAAATAAATGCGATGGATAATCCAAATGCTAATGTGACTGGCAACCAATGTTCTTTTAATGTTCGATATGTTTGTTCTTTCATGATGAAAATTATACTCCAATTAGAAAATAGTGATCATGAACATAAAAAAAGACAGCTTGTTTTTGAAGCTGTCAAATGAAAGTGTTGAAAAGAATATACACAATGATAAAGATAAAGAGTATTTTCTTCGCTGTTTCAAATATTGGAGAAGGAATTTCAACTTCTCTTTTGTAAACAGGTACATAGTTTTCTAAGTTTCTTCTTTTGTTTCTGATTTCAATGAAATCGAGAAATGCATAAACAGGTACAAATAAAATGAATACCATTCCAGTCATACGAATGATAAAAGATGGTGCCTGACGATACCATAAAGGAATCATGCGTGCTGTAACGAAGATATTGATGAGCAGCAGTAGCAATTGTGTTCGGTATGCATCGATCAATGCGGATTCATGTTTTTCTTTTGTATCAAAGTATTCAATGAGTTTTAAACTTTCACATCCAAAATACAGATAGGAGCCACACTTTCCACAGTATATAAAACCTCTTTCTTTCATCTTTGCGATGATTTCTTCTTTTGTGCATGCACCATTTTGTGCAAATTCATATTGATCTGTAACGGAATTGACTTGTGTATAGTAATACTGTTTCTCTTCATGTTTGAATTTCGCAAAGAGTGGATTGATGGAAGATAATTGGTTTCTTTTTTTGCTTTCACGATTCAACCATGCGACGATTATTTCACTGTCAGCGTAATCGCATGGTAATAATTTGATTGACATAACGAGAAGTCCTTTCATTTTAATATAGTATAATATTACCACGGAAAGTGAGATGTTTTATGAATCAGATCAAATGCCCACATTGTGGAACTGTATTTACAATTAATGAAGCAGACTATAGCTCCATCGTATCTCAAATCAAAGATCATGTATTTGAAGAAGAATTACAAAGAAGAGAAAAAGAAATTCAAGATAAGTTGAAAATCAAGAATGCTCTGGATGCATCTAAGCTTCAACAACAATTTCAAACGGAAATGGATCAGAAGCAAAAAGAAATTGATACATTGAATCATTCTTTAAAACTGCAGGAAACAGAGTATGAAGCAAAGATCCAGGCAAGCAGGGAAGAAAAGAAAACTGCTGTACAGTCTGCATCAATTGATTTAGAAAAGCAGCTTCAGGAAAAAGAAAATGAATTAGTTGCTTTAAAGGGACAGATTGAAAAAAATGACTCAGAAAAACAGCTGGCAGTACAACAGGCTATTGCAGAAGTAAATGAAAAAAAGAATTCTGAAATTCTTAATATACAGAAACAGCTGGATGCATTGAATCATTCTTTAAAGCTGCAGGAAACAGAGTATGAAGCAAAGATCCAGGCAAGTATAGAAGAAAAGAAGGCTGCGGTGCAGTCTGCCTCGATTGATTTAGAGAAACAACTCCATGAAAAAGAAAATGAATTGATTGCTTTGAAAGGTCAGATTGAAAAAAGTGATACAGAAAAGCAGTTGGCAGTGCAGCAGGCAATCTCAGAAACAAATGAAAAAAAGAATTCTGAAATTCGTGATATACAGAAAGAATTAGATACTGTTAAGAATGAATCTATTGTGAAGAGTGAAACAATGCGCACACAATATGATGCAATGGTAAAAAGCAAAGATCGTGAGATTGCGGATCAGAAAGCTCTTGTTGAACAATACAAAGATTTCAAAGTGCGTTTATCTACAAAAATGATTGGTGAAACTTTGGAACAACATTGTTCCTATGAATTTAATAAGAATCGTATGGGAATGTTTCCACATGCGTATTTTGAAAAAGATAATGATGCAAGAACTGGGTCAAAAGGTGATTTTATTTTCCGTGATTTTGATGATGAAGGAACGGAAATCATTTCCATTATGTTTGAAATGAAGAATGAAAATGAAACGACTTCTACAAAACATAAGAACGAAGATTTCCTGAAAGAACTGGATAAAGATCGTAGAGAAAAGAAGTGTGAATATGCGGTTCTTTGTACGATGCTGGAAGCAGACAACGATTTATACAATGAAGGTATTGTTGATGTATCGTATCGTTACCCAAAGATGTATGTCATTCGTCCGCAGTTCTTTATTCCAATCATAACGTTATTAAGAAATGCGGCAATGAATGCATTAGATTACAAGAAGCAATTGCTTGTGGAAAAGAATAACAATCTGGATTTATCCAATTTTGAAGATAACATGAATAAGTTTAAAGATGCATTTGGAAAGAACTATGCATCTGCTTCTAAAAAGTTTAATGAAGCAATTGAAGAAATTGATAAGTCAATTACGCATCTGCAAAAGATTAAAGATGCTTTAACATCCAGTGATCGTCAATTACGACTGGCAAATGATAAAGCACAGGATCTAACAATTCGAAAATTAACAAAGAATGCACCAAGTGTAAAACAGAAGCTGGATGAGGTGAGAAAACAGAATGCAGAATAAGTGGGTCAAAATGATTCTGGATGCATTTTTATCTTTATTGCCTTTATTGTTTCTATATGGTGTTGTTGTGAATGTAGCGACGTTTTATCAAGGAATAACATCCAGCTGGATAATGTTATTCACAATGATGACTTGCAGCGGTGCTTTGCTTTTACGTGTTCTTTTACAATATTTGTTCTGTGAAAAAGGATTGGATTACGAAAAAAAGATAATTGCGACAATAATACTTGGAATCTTTGGATTGGTTCTGGATATTCGTGTTGGGCTGTTTCTTTTGGCATGTAATGGATTGGATTGCTTTCTGTATCAGAAAAAGAAACAAGATCTATGTACGATGATATTTGCGTGTGTAACGGTTGCTTTCTGTAATTATGCATTTACAAAAGGATGGATCAATATTACTCAGTATATGTTTTATCTGTTTACAGAAATAGAATATGTATGCATGTATAAAGTTCATGAAATTGATATTTCAAATAAAGAAATACAACATTCCTGTAAAAAACTAGTCTTATCTACGTGTTTGAATATGATGAGAAATATATGTATGTTTTCTACGTTTGCGATTGCATGTAGATCTATGATTCATATCTTCCATGAAGATGCATTGTTTCCACAAAATAGAATGTATGTGTATCTTTTAATCATTTGTATTGTCTGGCTCATTACATCATACTTTCAAGAAAAAATGAAACTTAGAAATGCGTTTTCACAAAGAATCAGTGTTCTAATCAGTATCTGTATTTTTGGATGTATGATGATGCAATCTTCTTTGATTGTATGCAGCTTATTTCTGATGGGCGGATTTGCGGCTGCTGCAGTAGAAATATTGTATGGTATGTATGGGAAACAGATGGACCATTATAGTGTTGCACATGTATTTGTGCTTGTAATTCTGCTGGGAAGTCGAGCGGCCTATGATGGTATCTATGTAAATTATAGTGTAATATTGATAAGCATATATATGATAGAAGCATATGCTTGTATGTATATTACAATGACATATGAAAAGGATGTAGAGGAAAAGAAAAATGGCAATTAAGGCAATATTATTAGACATTGATGGAACGCTGACAAATCACAAAAAAGAAATTACTACAGAAACAAAAAAAGCTTTGATGAATGCGCAGGAATATGGCATTCGCTTAGTTATTGCGAGTGGCAGACCCGCAAAAGGAATCTTCCAGTATGGTGATCAGCTGGATATGAAATATCATAATGGATTATTTGTTTGTTACAACGGTGCTAGAGTTGTGGATTGTCAGACAGGTGAAGTGTATGTCAATGTCACAATTGATAAAGACACAACAAAACAAGTATTAAATCATATGAAGGAATTTGATGTTCGTCCAATTATTACACATGGATCTCATATGGTTGTTGAAGATGTGTATAACGGTATGGTAAAAGATGGTGACCGTGAATTCAATGTTATTGAATATGAATCACGTATGAATGGCTATAAGTTAATGGAAGTTGAAGATCTGGAATCTTTTGTGGATGGACCAGTCAATAAGATCTTAACGGCAGGTGATTCTGATTACTTGCAGGCACACTATAAAGAAATGGCTGCACCATTTGCAGGTAAGCTGTCTATGATGTTCACTGCGAATTTCTACTATGAATTTACAGCACTTGGTGTAGACAAAGGAAAAGCATTGGCAATGGCGATGGAAAAATTAGGGATCAAACCTGAAGAATGTATTGCATTTGGGGATGCAGAAAATGATATTTCTATGCTGAAGTTTGCGGGTATTGGTGTAGCAATGGGAAATGCACAACAACCTGTGAAAGATGTTGCTGATGAAATTACAGATGATAATGAACATGATGGAATTGCAAAGTCTTTATACAAGCATATTCCACAATTACATACATTTGACTAAGAGACAGATTTATTCCAATGTCATTAAGTTAAGCATAACCAAGAATTTTTGAGTTTTACATGGCAACATGTAAGGCTCTTTTTTTGATGAAATA
>QQXM01000229.1 GCA_014610835.1 Erysipelotrichaceae bacterium 7770_A6 | reverse complement strand
AGCCTTTGAAATCTGTACAGACCTGTCTGATGACATGCTGTGCAGTCTGCATGGGAAGCCCGGAAAAGAAATCAGGATTACATGTAATACGCATAAGCCTCTGCAATATGCCATACCCAGGCACATAGTAAGACTTCTGACCTTTAAGAAGTGCAAGCTCGCCTTGAACTTCTTTCTCGTTAGCTGTCAAAGCAGTCTTG
>QQXM01000004.1 GCA_014610835.1 Erysipelotrichaceae bacterium 7770_A6 | reverse complement strand
GCAAAGCAAAAAATAGCTTCAAAAGGCTTATTTATGCCTTCTAAAGCTATTTTTATTTTCTTCAACTCCTAAAGTCAGGATTGTGTCAATAAAAAAATAAAAAAATTTCAAAAAAGAACTCACAATTATTTTGTGAGCTCTTGAAGTGCGTTTTCATATTCTTCTTCATCAATGCTTCCTGTAGCAATCATTTCTTTTACCCAAAGTTTTAAGGCTTCAACTGTGGAAGATATTTCATTGAGTTTTATCTGAATGCGGGCGAAGTCCTTGAGTTCGTTTTCTGTGATTTGTCCATCGGATGTAATTTCAATCAATGCATTTTTTTCTGCTTCAACTGTATTTAAAGAAGCAATCATTTTTAAAATGATATTTGATAATTGCTGTGGCTTGATTTCACTTAAAGTGCTTTTTCCAATTGGACACTCGTGTGTGCAGTAATAGTTACATAGATCGGGTCTTTTGTATGCATTTGACATTTCCAATACATCATTTGGAGTCATTGAAATCTTATCTGTTTCTAAACGTGCCAAACGATCTTCAGAAATCGTCTGCATTGCTTCACTTGCTCTTGCCTGTGTAAGATTGCTTTGTTTTCTAGCTTCTACATAAATATTCTTTTCATTGTTCATGGTATTATTCTACCAATGTTTCCGCAATGTGTGCGGAAACTTAAGAATATTTCGCAATCATTTCCATAGTGTTCATTCTCATTCATCATATAATAGTTGTATCCAATAAAAAGGATGAAGGGAGTGATATGTATGTTAACAGTTCTTTCTTGTTTATTGGCAATCTGCTTATTATCCATTGGTTTGAAAATCATAGGCTTTATGTTTTCTGCATCATTTGCGATTACAGGTTTTGTATTGAAAATCGTAGTTGGTATTCTTTGTTCTGTGATTTCAATGGTTATATTGTTTAGTGTGATTGGAATGCTTGCAATATTTGTTTTCATACCTGTTGCACTCATTGTATTTATTACTAGAAAAGGAACAACAATATGACAGACGCACAATATCAAAATGAAATATTAGAAGCAATTGAAGCAGCAAATGTTGCTTTAAAAGCATTGCATAATGCTGAATCGGATTTAAAAAGTGCAGGTGGATGGGGAATCTTTGATATCCTTGGTGGAGGTATGATTACTTCAATGATCAAACACTCAAATATGAATTCTGCGCAAAAGCATATGAATGAAGCAAGATATGCTTTACAGAGATTTTCTAAAGAATTGAGAGATGTAGATGAAGATCTGGACTTTCAGTTTGATAGTATGGACTTTATGGGTTTTGCAGATGTGTTTTTTGACAATGGAATCATTGATTTTATGGTCCAAAGTAAAATTGAAGATGCAAAAAAACAGGTACGACGTGCTATTCGCCGTGTAGAAGAAATCAAAGATCAATTAAGCAGGATGTAAGATAAGATCATAATCGATCTTATCTTTTTATTTGTGAAAAAATGAAACAAATGAATAAAAAAAGTAGTAGGAATACATATCATCATGTAAAATAAATATGAAAAACATAAGGGAGGATTTTTAACGTAATGAAAACATTTAATTATGTTGTAACAAATGTTCTGGGTATTCATGCACGTCCAGCAGCAATGCTTGCACAGGCATGTACTAATTTTAAGTCTGCAGTTGTGATTGAAGGCAATGGCGAAGAAGCAAAAGGTAACGATGTTCTTTCCATTTTGAGCCTGCATGCCGCTAAAGGTACTACACTCAAGCTTACAATCACTGGAGAAGATGAAGAAGAAGCAATGTCAAAGATCCAGGAAGTTCTAAAAGAAGTTGAACCAAAAGATAAGCCAGCTTCTATTCTGAAGGTTGCTTTCTATGGAACAAAAGACTATGACCGTATCTTCTTCTCAGAATTATCAAAAGATAAAGGTGAAGGAACATATAACGTTGATATTACATATTTCAATTCTCGTTTGACAAGTGAAACTGCTCATCTTTCCGTTGGGTTTGATGCAGTATGTATTTTTGTTAATGATGAAGCACCTCGTCCAGTTGTAGAAGAATTACATAAGAATGGTGTTAAACTCATTTTATTAAGATGTGCTGGTTTCAATAATGTTGATCTTGATGCTGCAAAGGAATGTGGAATTACAGTATTACGTGTTCCAGCATATTCTCCATATGCAGTTGCTGAACACGCAATGACACTTATTCAGGCCGCAAATAGAAGAATCAATAAAGCAGTCAATAAAGTTAGAGATAACAACTTCTCATTGAATGGTTTACTTGGATTAGATCTTCATAATAAAGTTGCTGGTATCATGGGTACGGGCAGAATTGGTCAGATCATGGCTAGAATCTGCAAGGGTTATGGTATGACAGTACTTGGCTGGGATGCTTATCCTAACAAGAAGCTTGAAGAAGAAGGTTTATTGACATATGTCACAAAGGAAGAATTACTAAAGAGATCTGATTTGATTTCTTTACATGCTCCACTGATCATGGGTGAAGGTGGAACATATCACATGATCAATGATGAAGCTATCAATATGATGAAAGATGGTGTAATGCTGGTCAATACATCTCGTGGACCATTAATTGATACAGATGCATTGATCAAGGGCTTAAGAGCGAATAAGTTTCATGCGGTTGGCTTAGATGTATATGAAGGTGAAGATGGCAACGTATATACAGATCATTCTGATGATATGATGCAGAATAGTATTGTTGCTCGTTTAACAACATTCCCTAACTTGATCTTAACAAGTCATCAAGCATTCTTCACACGTGAAGCATTGCAGGCAATTGCTGCAGTGACAATGGAAAATGCTCGTAACTTTAATGAAGGTCTTGAATACGGAGCTTCTGAAGTAAAATAACGAAAGAACCAGTTTTGGTTCTTTTCTTTTTGGAACGAATAAAAAAAGATAGTCAAGACTGTTTTGATAGATTGTATTTGTTATACTACTTATACCGAAGGTACAAATATTTTTCCTACACTTTGATATAAGGGAATTCTGACTGGTGATATCTGTTGTGAATGCTTGCTGCGCGTAAGAATCCTGATGATTGACCAAGGATACCCACCTCTACAGAAGAGGGAACATATCAGCCTTCGGTTTTTTTATACACTTTCATACAACGAACTGGTGTAAAATGCATTCGATTACATTAAATATGCGTAAAGGATACATACATGAAACAAGAAGAGTTAACAAAGCTTCTAAGTAAACAAATTGAAGAATATTTGAAAGAAGACAGTGAGCATAGAGCATTCTTTGGTGGAATTTGTGATGGAACAAAGACACAATTGATTTATGGATCACGTTCACTGGATCAGGTGTTAGGTGCAATTGCTGGACTCATTGAACAGATGTCTAGTGCATGTGGCGTTCCAAAAGAAGAAATTCTACAAACACTACAATTGTTATTAACAGATAGACAGTATCATTAGAACAGGTGAAAGAGCCTGTTCTTTTATTATGTGATAGAATGAAAGCAGAGGTTTTTTGTAATGATCGTATATGATGGAATCAAGAGTGAATTTTTGAATAGTGTAATGAATGGAACAATTGCGGAAGAAGTTCGACAGCGTATTTTTGAAAAGATGGGTAGAACAACACCAAAATCTGAATTTGATTCATGGAAGAATTCATTGAGTCGTATGTATATGGTTTTAGCGGATACATCGATTCCAGATCATGCTGGAATTGCAATTGAATATAATGTTCCCCAGACTTCAAAGCGTGTTGATTTTATTGTTTCTGGATATGATGCAGATAATCAATCAAATGCGGTGATTATTGAATTGAAACAATGGGATGAATTGAAAAAAGTGGATGGAAAAGATGCACTTGTAGAAACATATACAGGTGGCGGATTAAGAGAAGTCGTGCATCCATGCTACCAGGTATGGTCATATGCTACGTTAATACGTGACTACAATAAAACAGTACAGGATCAGAATATTGTTTTGTCTCCTTGTGCATATCTTCATAATTATGCTTTAAAAGAAAATGATCCTATATTGGATGAACAATATAAGGAGTATATAGAAGAAGCACCTGTGTTCTGTGAAAGGGATGCATTGAAGCTGAGAGAATTTATTCATCGCTTTATTCAAAAAGGTGATGATAAAAAGATTCTGTATGAGATTGATCATGGAAAAATTCGTCCAAGCAAGAGTCTGCAAAATGCTATCTCTAACATGCTGAAAGGAAATCGTGAATTTATCATGATTGATGATCAGAAAGTCGTTTATGAAAATATTCTGCAATTGGCATGTAAAAGCCAAAAGGATGGAAAAAAGAGAACAATTATTGTTGAAGGTGGACCAGGGACAGGAAAAAGTGTAATAGCAGTTCAATTATTGGTTGGATTAACGAAAAAAAATCAATTTGTGCAATATGTATCAAAAAATCAAGCACCAAGAAATGTTTATAAAGCAAAGTTAAAAGGAACTGTTAAACTTAGTAGTGTTGATAATATGTTTAGAGGTTCTGCGAGCTATGTTCATGTCGGCAAAGACCAAATAAACACATTAATTGTAGATGAAGCACATAGATTAGAAGAAAGAAGTCAATATACAAAAAAAACCGGTAATGAAAATCAAATCAAAGAAATAATTAATGCTTCAAAGTGTTCTGTTTTCTTCATTGATGAAAGTCAGCGTGTCACGATGAGTGATATTGGAAGTGTGGATGAAATCAAGAAGTGGGCAAAGGTAGAAAGCAGTGAAATTACACAGTTAAAGCTGTTATCACAATTTCGCTGTAATGGTTCAGATGGCTATCTTGCATGGGTAGATAATACATTAGAAATCCAGCCGACAGCCAATTATAACCTGGAAGATATTGACTATGATATTCGTGTTTTAGATTCTCCTTTAGAAGTTAGAGAATTGATTATTGAAAAGAATAAAATCAATCATCGATCTAGAATGCTTGCGGGATATTGCTGGGACTGGATTAGAGATGGCAAGAATAATTCGAAAGTGCACGATATTAAAATTGGTGACTTTGAAATGTCCTGGAATCTTGGAAACTCTATCTTTGCATTAGACGAGACGTCGATTGATGAGATTGGCTGCATTCATACATCACAAGGATTGGAATTTGACTATGTTGGATTGATTATTGGGGATGATATGCGCTATGAGGATCATCATATTGTTACGGA
Source organism: Erysipelotrichaceae bacterium 7770_A6 (assembly GCA_014610835.1). Lineage (GTDB taxonomy): Bacteria > Bacillota_I > Bacilli_A > Erysipelotrichales > Erysipelotrichaceae > Bulleidia. Next base: position 55,043 of record QQXM01000004.1, on the reverse strand, counting down.
TGCTTCAAAACGTGCAAAAACAGACCAGTCAATGAAAGGTATCAAAAAACTAGATAAACAAGATCATTGTAAAGCTGAAGAAAAAGCGGATGAAATCATTAAGAATACATATCGTACATTAATGACAAGAGGCATGAAAGGCTGTTATATCTATTGTACAGATCAAAATCTGCGGAATTACTTAAAACAGAAAATCCAGAGACAGTAAGCAAATTGCTACTGTCTTTATTTTTGGTGTGCTAGAATTCTGTTTGAAAGATAGAGGTGTTTATATGTTGAATTTTACTCATGATATTCCAACAAAGATTTATTTTGGGAAGGGATCAATTTCTCACTTAGATGAAGCTTTAAACTCGTTTGGTAAGAATGTATTGCTTGCGTATGGTGGCGGATCCATTAAAAGAAGTGGATTGTATGATACTGTTATGGAAATCTTAAATAATGGCGGGTATAACGTTGTTGAATGCAGTGGCATTGAACCAAACCCTAGAATAACTTCTGTAGAAAAAGGTGCTTCTTTATGTAAAGAACATCATATTGATGTTGTATTAGCAGTTGGTGGCGGCAGTACAATCGATTGTGCGAAAGCAATCTGCTGTGGTGCTTACTATGAAGGGGATTTATGGCAAATGGCAAAAACACATGAAGGCCATAGAAAAGCTTTGCCTTTGGTAGATGTATTGACATTAAGTGCTACGGGAAGTGAATATGATGATGGTGCAGTTATTTCTAATCTGGAAACAAAAGAAAAATTAGGAAATACATATACATTCCCTAGTGTATCGATCTGTGATCCAACATATACATATTCAGTTTCTCAATATCAGACAGCTGCAGGTTCTGCAGATATTATGTCTCATATTTTTGAAGGTTATTTTTCTGAAACAATGGATAGTGATCTGGCAGATGGAATTGCAGAAACAGTATTGAAGTCTGTTATGAAGAATTTACCAATTGCATTGAAAGAACCAGACAATTATTCTGCACGTGCAAATTTGATGGCAGATTCTTCCATTGCATGTTCTGGTATTCCTGAATATGGCAAAGCATCTACTGGTTGGCCTTGTCATGCAATGGAACATGAATTGAGTGCATATTATGACATCACACATGGTGTTGGGCTTGCAATTTTAACACCTAGATGGATGCGTTATATTGTTGAGAAGGATCCTGCATGCAAAGAAAGATTTGTGAAGTTTGCGAAAAATGTTATGGGCCTGGATGGTGAAGATGAAGATGCATTGATTCAGCATTCTATTGATGATCTAGAACAGTTCTTTAAAGATTGTGGTATTCCTTCTACATTAACTGAATTGAATATTACTGATGAGTATTTTGAGGAAATGGCAAAGCATGCAAATCGTAATAATCGTTTAGCAAATGCATATGTTCCTCTTACTGTAGAAGACATTGTGAATATTTATAAAAATTGTTTGTAAAAAGGTGGTGAAGCATCACCTTTTTTCTTGACTTTCAATCTGAGGCAGTTATTATTTGTTTTAGAGGTTTTGAAGGAGGTGGTTTTATGAGTCAATGTAGTCCGATATATGCGAATACAACTGACGATGTTCCGTTACATCACAATCATAACCATCTTTGGAGGAACTATATATGGAAAAAAATTACGAGAACGACCTCGAAGTTTTCAGAGGTTTTTTAAGAGAGAAAAAATTCGTTGCTTTACGTGCAATGGCACAGGATATGAACGAAAGCGACCTTGCTGTGATTCTACAGCTAATGGAAGATGAAGATATGTTGAAGATTTTCCGTTTATTCCCAAAGGAATTAGCTGCAGATGTTTTTTCACAATTAGAAGATGATTCTCAACAATATATCATTACACAATTAAGTGATCATGAAGCTGGTGTTATCATCGATAATATGTACGCAGATGATGCAACTGACTTACTGGAAGAAATGCCTGCGAATGTCGTTAAAAGAATTCTAGCATATGCTTCTAGTGAAACTAGAAAAGATGTTAATCATCTTCTGCAGTATCCAGAAGATTCTGCTGGTTCAATTATGACAGTGGAATTTGTAGATTTAAAAGCGTCTATGACAGTGCGTGATGCCATTAACCGTGTGCGTCAATTAGGGAAAGATTCTGAAACAGTTAATGTTTGTTATGTTTTAGACGGTAAGAGAAAACTCATTGGTACGGTTGCATTAAGATATCTTATCATTCGTTCTAAAGAGGAATTGATTTCTGATATCATGCATGAGGATGTTGTATCTTGTACAACAAAGGATGATCAGGAACACGTTGCACAGATCTTTAAAAAATATGACTTTACTGCTTTGCCGGTTGTAGATAAAGAAAACCGTATGGTTGGTATTATTACGGTTGACGATATCATGGATATCATGGAACAAGAAGCAACAGAAGATATCGATAAGATGAATGCCATCATTCCAAATGACAAGCCATATCTGAGAACAACTGTTGTTGAAACATGGAAAAAGAGAATTCCATGGCTGTTACTGTTGATGATTTCTGCAACCTTTACAGGAGGAATCATTACTTCATTCGAATCAGCATTAAGCAAATACGTCGTATTAACAGCCTATATCCCAATGTTAATGGATACAGGTGGTAATGCTGGATCGCAAGCTTCTGTAGAAGTTGTACGTGGATTATCTCTAGAAGAAATTACATTTAAAGACTATGCAAAAGTTGTTTGGAAAGAATTACGTGTTGGTGTGATGTGTGGAATCACATTGGCTTCTGCGGTGTTCTTGAAGTGTGTATTCTTTGATCAGATTGGAATCTTAGTTGCTGCAGTTGTTTCATTGACAATTGTATGCTCTGTATTCTTTTCTAAATTCATCGCAAGTAATTTAGTTCTGATTGTTTCTAAAACAGGTCTAGACCCAGCTGTTGTGGCTTCTCCAATGCTTACAACAATCATTGATGCTTTATCACTTTTGATCTACTTCACAATTGCAACATCAATATTACATTTATGAGAGGAACATTCCTCTCTTTTTTGTTAGAATAATGGAATGAAAAAAAAGAAACATATATTTAGCTTGCTGGCTGGAAGTCTACTGCTTTTAACTGCAGGCTACAGACAATATCACGCAAATGAAGAAGTCAGTGATGGATTAGAAGTTTACTTTATTGATGTTGGGCAAGGGGATTCAACATTGATTGTTGATGATGGTGAAGCAATGCTGATTGATGGTGGCTTATCTAGCCAGTCGCAGAAAATCTATTCGATTTTAAAAGAAAAAGGGATTGATACACTATCGTATGTTGTCGCGACACATCCTCATGCTGATCATGTTGGCGGACTTAGTGCAGCTTTAGAAGCAGCAGACTGCAAGCAAATACTCGTTCCATATACAGAAAGTGAAAATACAACATATAACAAATTTCTAAACAAGGCAGAAGAAAAAGATGTTGCGGTCAATGTAGTAAATGATGGAGATACATTTCCATTAGGAGAAGCAACGCTGCAAGTGCTAGGTCCTACAGATATTCTTCCCGATGAAGAAAATAATAATTCTATTGTTTTGCGTATGGATTATAAAGATGTTTCATTTTTATTTACAGGGGATGCAGAACAGATGGAAGAACAGCTGATTCTGTATAATCATTTTGATGAAGTGAATGTAGATGTATTGAAAGCAGGACATCACGGAAGCTATAATGCAGCTTCTAGTGCATGGCTGCATGCAGTATCGCCATCCTATACTGTGATTTCGTGTGGGAAAGATAATGTGTATGGACATCCGCATAGTGAAACGTTAGATGGATTAAAAGAGGTTGGTAGAGCTATTTATCGTACGGATCAGCAAGGTACGATTACGTGCAGAACGGATGGAAAGAATATTTCTTTTGAAACAGAAAAACAATCACAGGTACAGGAAACACAAAAGGTAACAAGCGGTTATGTATTGAATACGAGAAGCAAAAAATTTCATACAATGGATTGTGAAAGCGTCAATGAAATGGCAGAACATAATAAAGAAGTCTCTAGTTTAACAAGAGATGAAATTATACAAGAAGGTTATACGCCTTGTGGACAATGTAATCCATAAATGAGATGCAAAATTGCATCTTTTTTAAATGTTATGAGAAAGAAGTTTTAAAAAAAGTCAAAATACCGTAGTTTTGTGTCATATTAACAGTAGAATAATTGCTTTTGAAAAGTTAAAGTGAAAATGAACAAAGAAGAATTATGTTATTGACAAACACATTTTGAAACTATACAGGAGGCAATTATGACAGAAGAGAAAAAAGCATGGTGGAAAGAAGCAGTCATTTATCAGATTTATCCTCGCAGTTTTGCTGACAGCAATGGAGATGGTATTGGTGATTTAAATGGTATCATAGCGCATCTTGATTATTTACAGACACTTGGAATAGATGTTATCTGGCTTTCTCCAGTTTACAAATCACCTAATGATGATAATGGATATGATATTTCTGATTACCGTAATATCATGGACGATTTTGGAACAATGGAAGACTTTGATCGCCTGCTTTTAGAAGCCCATCGTCACAATATTAAAATTGTAATGGATCTTGTGGTAAATCATACTTCAGATGAACATGCATGGTTTGTTGAAAGTCGTAGTTCTAAAGAAAATCCATATCGTGATTATTACATCTGGAAAGAGGGGAAAGACGGCAAAGAACCAAACAACTGGGGTTCCTGGTTTGGGGGTTCTGCATGGGAGAAAGATGAACGTACAGGCATGTACTATCTGCATTGTTTTTCCAAAAAACAGCCAGATTTAAACTGGGAAAATCCAAAGGTTCGTGATGAAGTTTTTGACATGATGAACTGGTGGTGTGAAAAAGGGATTGACGGATTCCGTATGGATGTTATCAGTATGATTTCAAAGGTGCAGTCTTTCCCGGATGGACCAGTTGAAGATGGATTATATGGCAGTCTTGCGCCATATGTATGTAACGGTCCACGTGTTCATGAATATTTGAAGGAAATGAACAAGCGTGTACTTTCTCATTATGATTTGCTTACAGTTGGTGAAGCAAGTGGTGTTACGATTGATGAAGCAAAAAAATATGCAAATAATGATGGAAGTGAACTGGGAATGATATTCCAGTTTGAACATGTCAATCTTGTGAGTGGGCCAATTGGTAAATGGACTGATCAAAAGCCACAATTAAAAGATTTCCGTCGTGTTATGAATCAATGGCAGTATGAACTGGAAGGAAAAGCCTGGAATAGCTTGTATCTTGATAATCATGACCAGCCACGTGCAGTTTCGCGCTTTGGTAATGATTCTAAAGAATATCGAGTTGTTTCTGCGAAAATGCTTGCGACTTGTCTGCATATGATGAAAGGAACACCATATATTTATCAAGGTGAAGAACTTGGCATGACAAACGTTTACTTTGATAAGTTAGAAGATTACCGTGATATCGAAAGTATCAATGCTTTCCATCAATACGTGGATAGTGGAATAGTAAAGGCAGAAGACATGATGCGTTATCTACAGGAAATTGGTCGTGACAATGCACGTACACCAATGCAGTGGGATGATTCTAAAAATGCTGGCTTTACAGATGGCACTCCATGGATCAATGTAAATCCAAACTATACAGAAATCAATGCTAAGGCTGCATTAGCAGATCCTGATTCTGTATTTCATTATTATCAGAAATTGATTCGTTTGCGTCATGCACTTCCGATCATTGTCTATGGAACATTCCAGGGATTGCTGGAAGATAGTGAATCTATCTATGCATATCATCGCCTTCTTGATGGGCAGATATTAACTGTTGTCTGTAACTTTACTGATCATGAGCAGAATTGTAATCTTTGTGATGATCCTGATGCAAAGGAATTGATTTCTAATTACAAAGTGTATAAGGCTGGAAAGTTGCAACCATATGAAGCACGTGTTATTCTACATGAATGAAAGATAAAACATTCCCTTCATCTTTAAAAGAAACAAGGCAACATGGAAACTTTAGTTTTCCATGTGCCTTTTACCAGGCGATGCATGAAAATGACTCGTCTGGTTTTTCATATGTCGTAAAGCATCATTGGCATGAACAGATTGAGATTATCTATCTAGAAGAGGATTCTTATCAGGTTGATATCAATATGAATATGACACATCTCAAAAGTCCATGTTTTTGCTTTATCAACAGTGGAGAATTACATGCATTGATTTCTGATTCAGATCGATATCAGGAACAGGCTGTTGTATTCTCTGCAGATTTACTTTCATTTGCGACTTTAGATCTTGTGCAGGAACAATTTATGCTTCCTCTATTGGAACATAAACTTTCTTTTCCGTCTTTTCTTATTTCTGAACATCCAGCATTTGCACAGGTTCAACAGGAATTTTTGAAAATTCGTTCGGTATTTTTTAGAGAAAATCATGTTTGTCGTGATCAGTTTACAATTGAAAATCCTGTTTCTCAATTACAGGTAAAAGCTGCACTATTAAGTATTCTTGGAATTCTTGCGGAATATGCATTACTGACTTCAAACAATCCACAACATAATCCACAAGTAGAACTGCTGAAACGTGTAATCAGCTATATTCATCAAAATTACCAGCGTCAATTAACACTTGGGGAGCTAAGTGCACTTGCGGGAATGAATGAACAATACTTCTGCCGTTTTTTTAAAAAAGCACTTGGAAAAACGCCAATTTCTTATATTAATGACTATCGTATTCATCATGCAGCAACATTGCTAAGTACAACAGAACTTCCAGTGATGGAGGTGTGCCTGGAAAGTGGGTTTAATAATCTTGGGCATTTTATGAAGGAATTTAAAAAAGCAACGCAGTTAACGCCATTGCAGTTTCGTAAGCAGACTATGACAAAATCTTTTAAATAAGTGGATGTTTTTTCATGAAAAAAGCACTCTTACGAGTGCTCTGTTGTATCTTTTGGAGCTTCTGCATCCATGATTGCCCCACAATATGGACAAATTGGTTTTTCGTAATTGACACGTTGTTCACAATTTGAACAAGTACATTGTGGGAGATAAACAAATCCATTGATGGATTCTTTGTCTTCTCTTTTGAAGTGGATCCAATATGCATGTTTTTTTACTTCTGTCACTTTGCATCACCTCTCTACTGCTTATAGTATTGTACAATTCAAAAGCAGTAATCGTCTACTGCTTTTTTAAGAAATCTTATACATGTAACTTTGATTGATTAACGAAAGTTAACGCATTCAAAATTTGTAATATCAATATCTGTTGAATAGTACTTTGTCAATGCTTCAATTGTTGTAACTGTATCTTCGATACCTGCAGTTTCATATGTTGAATGCATGGATAGCTGTGGTAAACCGATATCTACTGCGTGAACACTGACTTGTGTGTTAGAAAGATTTCCAAGTGTGGAACCACCTGCAGAATCAGAACGATTTGCAAATGTCTGGAATGGTGTATTTGCCATATGACAAATCTGCATCATTACAGATCTTGAGAATGCATCTGTTGTGTATTTCTGGTTTGCACTTTCCTTGATGACAAGACCTTTGTTCATGTAGGAACAGTTTACAGCGTCTGTTTTTTCTGGGTGATTTGGATGTACAGCGTGTGCGTTGTCCGCACTAACAAGGAAAGATTTAGAAACTGCCTTGAAGTAATCTTCTTGTGTGAAGCCAAGGTCAAAGTTTATACGTGTCAGTGTATCTTTGAGGAATGTAGACATTGCACCTTGCTTTGTGTTTGAACCAACTTCTTCGTTATCAAAACAAGCAAATACATTGATGTCATGATCGTTTCTGGAAGCTAAGAATGCCTTGAGTGTTGTAAATGCACATTGCAAGTCATCTAACTTAGCAGATGAAATGAATTCATCCTTATATCCCCAGATACATGGCTTTTGACGATTGACTAAGAATAAGTCTGTACCAAGAAGATCTTCTTCCTTCACACCACATTCATTCGCAATCATCTTTCTAAAGTCTCCTTCTTTTGCTTTGCCGCAAGAGAATAGAGGACATAGATCAATCTGTCGATTGAAGTGAACACCGTTGTTTACATCACGGTTGAGATGGATTGCAACATTTGGAATCAATAATAGATCTTTATCGATGTATACAAGCTTGTTTTCAATTGTATTGCCATTTCTAACAAGAGCTCTGCCAGCAATTGTTAATGGACGGTCGAACCATGTTGCATCAATCATGCCGCCATATGCTTCAACATCTAATCTTAAGTAGTCTCCCTGTCCCTTTAATTCAGGTACATTCTTGATTTTGAATGTAGGGGAATCACTATGAGACGCACACATCTGGAAATGATAGTTGTCTAAAGAAGAACCAACCTGGAATGCGATGATACTGGAATGATTTCTAATTGTGTAGTAATTCTTTCCTTTTTCAAGATTCCATGTTGTGTTTTCTGGAAGATATGTAAAGTCTGCTTCGTCTAAGTAAGCCTTCATTGTTTGAATGGAATGAAACATACTTGGACTGTTTTGAATAAATTGAAATAACTCTTCGGATACTGTTTTTTCGTTCATTTTAGTTGCCTTTTTCTTTCTTATCCTGTGCTTGACGAATTATTGGTAAGATCATACCAAGAACAATCAAGACAACTGGTGTACAGATATTTAGAATCATTGTTCTCATGTCTGTTGAGTATACACCTGTAATACAGCAGAACAGAGTAACAAAGAAGCACCAGCCACCAATAATGATACCAAGTGTTTTACCTTTTACAAAATGATATTCTTGAGAAAATGCATCACCTGCCTTTTTAAGCATAATATATGCAAAGAATACCCAGATGTATCGGAATGGCATACATACAGAATTGAGCTTGTTGAGCTGTGTAAGAACTGCAGCAGCGCCTGGAACTGTCATCTGTGCAAGGATGATTGCACCAGAAAGTAATGCTACCATCTTGATACCGTTAACATAAGAACCATTTTGATTCTGCTTGAGTAATGTCTTAGGAATATATTGAGAAGAATTTTCGTCTCCTAATAACATTCTTAATGGCGCATCGATAGAAATGACAAGTGTTGAAAACTGTCCGATTGCGGTAGCTGCAGCGTAGATGATCAACAATAGATCGCCCATACCATAGTAGTTGCCCAGCTTCTGGAACGCCCAGTAAGCACCGTTAGAAATATAAGAACTCTTGATTTCTGCACTAGCATTGATGATTTCTGGATCAAACATCATACCCATAGCAATCGTACCGAATAAAGCACAAATTACAACCATGACAGCCGCAAAGATCATTGACTTAGGGAATTGCTTTGCTGGATTACCTTCCATCTTATTTACATATGGAGAAATCTTTTCAATACCGCCAACAGCGAACACAAGAATGGATAAGCTTGTGATGTATTCAACATTGAAGCTTGGAATGAGATTCTTCATTGACCAGTCCATGGATACATATCCACCATTTGGATTGATGATTGGAGCACCAAACATCAAAATGATGTAAAGAATACTGAGTACGAACATACTGCTTCCAGCAAGTGTTGCCAGTTTCTTTAGCGGGTTCAAACCTTTAGAAGCGATATAGCAGAATACGATTAGTACGATCAGTGCCGCAATCTGAATGTAACGTGTTGGGAAAGAGTCATATGTTTCTGCGTTTCTAAATACCAGCCATGAAATAGCTTTTAAACCACTGGAACATTTACTTGCGATATAAGAGACATGTACTGCCCAATATGTCCATCCTGCATAATATGCAAGTTTGCTTCCAGCTGTTTCTTGTACCCAGGATGTAACGCCTCCACCTTTGTTTTTGAATGCAGAGCCGAGTTCTCCTACCATTAATGCGTATGGAATGAAGTATAATGCAAACATCATTAACCATGAGAAAATAACCTGTATGCCGTTAAAGTACATGAAACCATTAACGACATTACCGAATCCCCAAAGTGTTGAGAAACACATAAAGGATAAGGCATACCATTTAATTTTTTTAGAATTGTCCATTTTACCTTAATTGAACTATTTATAGTTCATCCTTTCTGAATAGGTGATCTATCAATGTATGGTGCAGGCAGTAAGAAAAATACCATAATATTATCAATTGTTCCTATATCCCATATATGACAAAAGTAACCAATAGACCAAACCATTCTATATTATACTGTATTTATTTTGAAAACAAATATGTAAATGTACTTGAAATGAATACACATATTTTCATATGTTATGAAAATGAGAGAATAGAATTCATGAAAATAGAACTGTCAAAGATTTGGATTATGTATACAATTTTTAATTTTTATATATATTTTTAAGAAAAGTTGTGATATTTCTTAAGAAATATGCTATATTCCTTAAGAAATTCAGGTTAGTTTATGGCAAAAAAGGTAAAACAGACAGGAAAAAATACATTGATCTTATTGATGATATGTGTTGTGGTTTTTATGGCATATATCGTATATAAAACATTTGGGAATCAAATTGTTGAATTGTTTCATTTATTGGAACATGGTGATCAGGAAGAGCTGAAAGCATATTTGGAAGCACAGTCAACGGCTGGTGGATTTGTTGTACTGTGGCTGATTTGTGTAATGCAGGTCGTATCTATTGTGTTTCCTTCTATGGTTATTCAAGTAGCAGGTGCTTTGATTTATGGATGGTGGAGGAGCTTTATCGTATGCTGGATTGGATTTGTCAGTGGAAATGTGATTGCATTTACGATTGGAAGACTGTTTAAAAAGAATATTGCGACACTGATTCATAAAGAAGGGGAGAAAGAAAACTGGATTATTCAGAAAATCAACCAGGGACATCAGATCTTTGTTGTGGCAATTGCATGTATGGTTCCAGGGGTTCCAAATGGAATCATTCCATACCTATCCGCACAGACAACAATCACAGCGAAGGAATTTTCGATTGCGGTTGCGGCAAGTAGCTGGATCCAGGTGTTATTAAATTGCATGGCAGGACATTTCTTGGCAAATGGGCAGTATTTATTCATGGTATTTGCATTTGTAATTGAAGTGGCAATTACATTGCTTGTTGCGAAAAATAGAGATAAATTACTAAAAGCAAATTAACTTTCCATCTTTCTGGAAAGTTTTTCTTTATGCCTTATAAAGAATGGCTACAATAGTTTGTACGATTGAGGGATGGAAAAATGAAACAAAGTATTCAAATGTGTGAAGGTTCTCTATGGAAAAACATATTTTTCTTTGGTGTTCCGTTAATGTTTGCACAAATATTGGAAGTATTATTCAATTTAAGTGACGTCGCAATTGTAAAAATTGTTTATTTTCTGTTTTGTTTTCAGAAAATCAAGAAAAAAATAATAGATATGAAGTAAGAAAGTTAGCTATCAAGAGAGAGATACGTTAAAATATTGAAGTAAGTGAAAGGAAAAATATGAATAAAAAACTTATTTGTCCACATTGTGGAAGTAAAGATGTAGAAAAACACAGTGAATACTTTGTTTGTAACAACTGTAAGAATTCATTTGGCAGAGTTGCTTTATCCGATGATGGCATTCCTATGGTAGATGCAGTGACTGGCTTAAGATTCCGTTATGGAGATATTGTCAGTGGAAGTGTTCGTTTAAGAATGATTCAGGAAAAAGATGGATCTTGTGTATATGAAGTATATGATGCAAATGAAGGCAGTTTTGATAAAGTTGCAGATGTACTAAGCAAAGAAGACTGGACGCGCTTGAAAGACTGGCTGTTTAATGAACTCTATCTATTAGATTGGAATAAAGAATATATTCCTGAAAATAATGGACAGAATCAATTGGATAACAATGAATGGGAACTTGGTATTGATATTAACTGGGATGAAGTTCTTGAATATCGTGGATATGATGCGTATCCTCCATACTGGAAAGGATTCTTGAAAGCAGTTGAACCTTTGTTCAATAAACTGAAGAAATAAGCATAAGAGGTGGAAACACCTCTTTTCTGTTGTGTTGTATTTTTGATTATGACACATTAATTTTATATAATATAATGTGTCATAATCAAGGAGGTGATAACATGAGCAATATAAATAAAGTGAAAAGAATTGTAGAGAATTCTCCAAATGGTGTCATTACGGCATCACAATTGACAAAATCTGGAATGCATCTAGGTTATCTACATGAGTTTGTTAAGAATGGAGAGTTATATCGTTTCAGTCGTGGTCTATATGTGAAGAATGATGCATGGGAAGATGATTTTTATTTGTTGCAACAGAAATATAGTCGTGGTATTTACTCACATGATACTGCCCTGTATCTGTTAGGTTATTCTGACCGCACTCCAGTAAGATATACTATGACTTTCCCAAAAGGTTATAACGCAGCATCATTGAAGCAAGAAAATCTTAGTATCAAACGTGCTATTAGAGAAAACTATGATTTTGGTATTATTGAAATTCAATCTCCATCCGGTAATTTGATCCGTGTTTATGAGTTGGAACGAACGTTATGTGATATTTTACGTGGAGATGGCAGCGATATACAAATTGTGAATTCAGCTATGAAACGTTACGCTGCCTCTAAAAATAAAAATATTCATAAATTAATGAAATATGCAGAACAACTTCACGTGAAGACGAAAATTTTGCGCTACATGGAGGTTTTACTATGATTACAAGAAATCCAATGCAGTTAAAAGCCTACATAAAAAAGAAAGCAACTGAGAAACATATTTCTGCACAGCTTGTAATGCAAAACTACATGTTGGAAAGATTGCTGGAACGAATTTCACTTTCGAAGTATAAAAATGATTTTATCATTAAAGGAGGCTTTCTTGTATCAGCTATCGTTGGTCTCGATACGAGAACTACAATGGATTTGGATACGACCATTAAAGGGCTTACATTAAGTCATGAATCTATTCTTTCTATTTTTAAAGATATATGTGCATTCAAAATTGAAGATGACGTTGAGTTTGAAATATTGGGCGTTGTAGATATTCGTGAAACAGATGATTACCCTGGAATTCGAGTTTCTTTAAAAGCAAACTATGCACCAATTAGTGTTCCGTTGACTGTAGATGTTACTACCGGAGATATGATAACGCCAAGTGAAATTAAGTATGCTTTTCCAATGCTTTTTGATGATCGTATGATTAGCATTTTTGCTTACAATCTTGAAACAATTTTAGCTGAAAAACTGGAAACTGTATTATCGAGAAATATTGCAAATACTCGTTCGAGAGATTACTACGACATTCATATTCTGTACGCGCTTCATGGTGAAGAGTGTGATACAGTAACGTTGCGTGCAGCATTAGAACGAACAATGAAAAAACGAGGCAGTGATGAACTCTTACTGGAGTATCCAAAAATTCTTCATGATATCCGAAATAGTGATATCCTTCGTAAACAATGGAACAAATATAGAATTGAATATGATTATGCAAAGGATATTTCTTTTGATGATACTTGCAATACTATCTTTATGATTATGCAAAAAATTATGCTGAGATAAAATAATTAATAGGGTGGAATGATGGAATTCTTTGATTTGATTTATTCTACTCTATTGTCTTTTGTTACAGATGACTATACAATTTACAGAGATTGAAAAATAAGAGGGAATGGAATGAAAATAATCATTGCAGGAGCTGGTAAAGTCGGCAAGACATTAACAAAAGAATTAAGTGCTGATGGATATGAAATCACATTGATCGATAAAAATCCAATTGTTCTAGAAACAATCAGTAATCGTTATGATGTTATTACATATGAAGGAAATGCAGCAACTGTAGAAACATTAGAAGAAGCTGGTATCAATGAAACGGATGTATTTATTGCGGCTACAAGTGCAGATGAAGTCAATGTATTGGCATGTATGACTGCACGTGCATTAAATAAAGATGTACATGTTATCGCAAGAGTTAGAGATCCTGAATATGTTTCTGGTTTATTGAAGTTGAGTGATCACTTTCATTTGTCACTTGTAATTAATCCTGAAAGAGAAGCTGCAATTGAAATTGCTAGTTTATTGAAGCTTCCAGAATTCAATAAAGTTGAACACTTCTCGAAGTCTAGAGCAGAAATTGCTGAACTTAGAATTGAATCAACTTCTAGAATCAAGGATATCAGACTGGCAGACTTACATAAACGTGTACAGGCACAGGTATTGATTTCTGCAATCTTAAGAGATGGCAAAATCATATTGCCAGATGGTAATACAGTATTAAAAGAAAATGATCGTTTATATATCACAGGTACAGATCAGGAATTACATGCATTATTAAATAATATTGGTGTTGTAAAGAAACCTGTTGGACATGTATTGATTGCTGGAGGAAGCAGAATTGCGTATTATCTTGCAAAGAGTCTTGAAGAATCTGGCATTCGTTCAACAATCATTGAACAGGATGAAGAAACTTGCACAATGCTTGCTGGATTGCTTCCAAAAGCTACAATCATTCATGGTGATGCTTCTGATCATTCTGTATTAGACAGTGAAGATCTTGAAGATTATGATGCCTTTGTATCATTAACAGGTATTGATGAAATCAATATGGTTTCTTCGATTATGGCAAGACAGAAGAAGATTCCTACTGTCGTTACAAAGCTTGGAAGAGGAAGAATCAATGCATTGACAGATTTATTGGATCTTGGTTCTGTGATTTCTCCAAAGGATCTTGTATCAATGCATATTGTTCGTTATGTACGTGCAATTCAGAATAAGCAGGGTGCTGCTTTAACGATTCATAGAATTGCAGAAGATCGCGTTGATGCATCTGAATTCCGTGTTGATGAAACAACAAAACATTTAGGAATTCCTTTAAAAGATCTTCATATCAAAAAGAATATCTTGATCAATTCTATTGCTAGAGGTAATTTGTTCCAGATTCCTAATGGTGATTCTACATTAGAAAAGGGAGATATTATTGTCATTCTTTCTGATGAAACAACAACAATTCATCAAATCAATGATATTTTTGAGGATTGAATCATATGAATTTTAAATTTGTATTGCGTATTATTTCTTACATTTTGTTGATTGAAGCAGCTTTAATGGTTCCGTCTGTTGGAATTGCATTGTATCAGCAAGAATGGAATGCGTTGTATGGATTTTGTGTAACGTATGCCATTCTGTTCTTGTGTGTTGGATTGCTGTTCATCATCACAAAGAATTATCAAAGAGGTCATTTCTTTGCTCGTGAAGGACTTGTAACAACAGGTTTAACATGGATCGTTATGAGTGCAATTGGATGTCTTCCATTTGTATTCTCAAATGAAATTCCTCACTTTGTAGATGCAATGTTTGAAATGGTATCTGGATTTACAACAACTGGTTCATCGATTCTTCTAAATGTAGAAGAGATGTCATATAGCTTGCTGTTCTGGAGATCATTCAGCCACTGGGTTGGTGGTATGGGAATTCTTGTATTCTTGCTTGCAATCGTTTCTGTTGGCGGCAAGAATGGTGGATTTACAATGCATATCATGCGCGCAGAATCTCCTGGACCAGCTTCTGGAAAAATTGTTCCAAAGATGAAAGATACTGCCAAAATCACTTATAGTATCTATGCGGCATTGACAGTTATTGATGTGTTGTTATTGATTGTTATTGGTAAAATGCCTGTGTTTGATGCGGTATGTATTGCTTTTGGTACAGCTGGTACTGGTGGATTTGGTGTGAAAGCAGATTCTATGGCTTCTTACAGCCATGCAGCAATCAATATCACTACAGTATTCATGTTGTTATTTTCTGTTAACTTCTCTGTTTATTTCTTGATTTTGACAGGAAAAGCAAAAGAAGCATTAAAAGATGAAGAATTTATCTGTTTTATTTCCGTTGTTTTCTTGGCAATTGTTGGATTGTTTGCTACGGCATTACCATTCTATAAACAATATGGTGATTGCTTAAGAGATGCAGCGTTTACGGTTGGAACGATTATTTCAACGACAGGGTATGCAACAACAGACTATAATCAATGGCCGTCAATGGCACATACGATTGTTCTATTATGCATGTTTGCTGGTGCATGTGCTGGTAGTACTGGTGGTGGATTTAAACAGGTTCGTCTTGTTATCTTATGGAAGACATTAAGGAGAAATGTACATAAGTTTTTGCATCCAAGTGAAGTAAGAGTCATTGAATATAACAATCGTCCCATGCCTGAAAGTATTGTAAATAATATTTCATCCTATTTGATTGTGTATGTATTCTTGATTATGGCTTCTACATTTTTGATCTCTGTAGATGGATTTGACTTTGAAACAAATTTCTCTGCAGTTATGGCAACAGTCAATAATATTGGTCCTGGTTTATCTCTTGTAGGGCCAGTCAGTAACTTTGCATCTTTCTCAATGTTTTCTAAGATCATACTGACATTTGATATGTTGGCAGGTAGACTTGAAATCATGCCAATTCTTATCTTGTTCTCCAAGTCAACTTGGAAACGTGCTAGATAAATATAAAAATGGTTGAACAAATCGGTTCAACCATTTTTTACTATTCACTTGTTTCAGGTGTTGCGGTAGCTTCTACCTGAATGGATTCTCCTGTTTCAGGATCTTGAACGATCATGAAGTTTTTTAAAGAAGAATCAGGTGTTGTGATTTCAGAACGATACTTGAAATAATCTGTCTGATAAATCATTAATGAAATATTGAATGCATTGTTGACTCTTGCAGTGTTATTTGTGATGTAGGAATCATCAACACTTACACTCTCATCTGCAGGTACAAATTCATTTGTTGCGGCATAGTATGTTCCTTTGTTTGTTGTCCAGTCACCATCTGGAAAATAAACGATGGATTCCTGCTGTGAGAAGTAATCAGTACCAAGATAGAAGCGAGGATCATAGTTCAAGTTATAAAGATTTAATACTGTTGGTAAAATATCATATGTACTTGTAACGTCAGTGAATGTTTCGTCTCCTAGAATAGATGGACAATAGATGACAAGAGGAGAACGGAATTCATTCATCCCTTCACTTCGATCAATGGTTGTACCATCATCATCAATTGCTGGTGTGCAGTCATAGAGATAATTCAAATCCATATTCAATGGATGATGATCCGCGAAGAATACGATTGCGGTATTATCTAGTTTTCCAGCTTCTTCTAAAGTTTCTAGAAGGTATTCCATACCTTTATCTAGTTCCATAGCCTTTGAAATATAATGTTTTACATCTTCTGGATAATCTGGATGAACTTTGTTGATCTCATCTAAGTATTTATTTCCTAAAACATCCCAGTTTGTGTTATATGGGAAATGTGTTGAAGATGTAATATACATTGTCATAAACTTATCTTCATTGATAAATTTATCTGTAGTGAATCTGAATAAGTCATAATCAGACTGCCATCCAGGAATTGTGATATCTTCACCATATTCTTTTTTGAAATCTGTCCAGTCTTCATAGTCTTCACATCCTAGACTTTTCATCATTTCTTTACGAGGATAGAATTCATCGGACCAGTTATGATAGGCATGTGTAGAATAGCCTGCAGCGTTAAACAAAGAGAAGATGGAATTTGTCCATGTATTATCCGCAAACTCTGCATATACGTTTGTATCTCTTCGAGGAACAAGAGATGTTTCCGAAATGATTTCTGAATCAGAAGTTCCTGTATCAAATTTAGGTGTATAGTGATGTGAGAAGTTCCAGCCTTGTGTCATCATTTTATAGAGAGTAGGAGTTAATACTTTATCCATACCAATATAGTCATAGGCTTCAATCATGACATAGATTAAACTCTTGCCATCTAATAAACCCGTTTTTTCATTGTAACCTTCAATATTCTGATTCATTAAGTAGCTGTCTACTTTTTTACGTGTTTCATTATCATCTGCATCTGATAATTCTTGCCACTTTGCATCGTCAATTTTTCGTGTGCTGTCTACTTTTGTGTATTGTTGTTCTTCTTGTAATGTTGCTTCTTTTTCTGTGAAAATCGTTGCGATATCTCTGAGCAGGAATCTTTCAATACCATATTCACGAACTGCACGTTCCTGGAATGTTGGGTATGTGTACTGTTCCCAGTCTCCATATACAGATGTGAGTAATAAACCACATTCATCTAATGCTAATGCACTGACAAGGACAAGAATTGTATTCTTGTAGTTTTTCGATTGGTATAGTTCAAAGAATTTTCTTTGAATCAAGACATAGGAAAGTGGGATCAAAATCATGAGCCAGTACAGTGGAGGCATCTGACGAATATATTGAAGTACATATGAGACCATTGCACCAGCTAGACCGCCAGCTGTTTTGAGTGTTGCATAGGAATGCATCATGTTATGAATGCCAATCTGGAATAATGCATAGACTGGCAAGATAAAACAGAAAACAGTATTGAGAATGCGAGATGCTTTCAATGGGAAAAAAGATAAGATTGTTGCAAGTATTCCCGCAAATCCAAAGGAGAATAATGTGATTCTTAGAACTGATAAATCCAATGTGAATCCAAACTCAATGACTTTAAAAATGAATTCAGAAATCAACATTGTGATAGATAAAGAAAGGAAAGAGAAAAGAATAAATGGAACTTTCTTTCTATTTTCAACTGGTTTAAGAAAGGAAAAGAAGCATTTCTTTTCCGCAGGTTTTTCTTCAGAAACTTTTTCTGCAGTTGTATCTGCAGCTTCCGTTGCTTGTTCTTCTTTTATTTCTTCCACATGCGTGGTATGATCTTCATGCAATTCTTTTTTATTATGCAATATGCTTTTATAACTTCTATTTGCCATGATTCCTCCTTAAAATATACCGGTTAAGTATACTATAAAAGAAAGAAATACTAACAGAAAATCTGAAGAAGTTAGTATAAATTAACGGATTCTTGTACTGCTAACCACATCATTTGTTTCAATGCATGCACGAATACGCATGATATAGACAGGATCCTTATCTTCATATGTAACTCCAACAAGATACCCTGTTGTATCTGAAATGAATTTCTTGTTTAGTTTCTTAGCATAGTTTATCATTGGTGCAATATCTAAAATATTGATATGTGTGAGATCTTTCATATATACGATCTGTGTAATACATAAACCATTCGGAATTGTAATTGCATTATCTGGGATTTCAACATGCATTTTCTGATAGATAGAAAGATATGTGCCAATACCAACATTTGTTTCAATGATTTCATCTTTGATATCTCCATTTAGTATGTCTTTTGAAATGAAGATTGGTGTTGTTGTATAAAGAAAATAGTTACTATATGTAGTAGGATCAACAAGTTGATTCTTTTTGAATGGCGGGTAGATATCAATCTTAGTATCAACAGATTGGTTTAAAGATACATTGGCATCATAGGTAGATATTGTTGATAAAACATGTTCCATTTCAAAATGAATGAAATCAATTTTTTTTTGAATGCTTTCTATTTCTTTATGTAATTCAATTTCAACTTTTTTAAAACGTGAAAGATATTCCTCGAGAGAATCTAAATGCTCAGATTCATGGATATCCTGCAAAGAAAAATCAAAAGCACGCAGTTTCTTTAAATGAATGATAGATGCATAGTCCTGCATGGAGTAATCATAGTATCCATTTTCTAGTTTTTCAGGATGTAAAAATCCAAGATTTCGATACATACGGATCGTTTCTGTATTAATTGCGGTGAGTTTTGACAATTCATTGATCTTCATATTTCCTCCTGATTATGCATAAAAACGCTATCATAAGCACTTGACTCTGTAGCAGATACAGGGTTTTAAATTATTATATGAGATTTTTCACAAATTACAATCTCGATAAAAGGGGGAAAACATGGACTACAAAAAGTTCGAAAAAGTGAGCGGTGCAAGCCTGCTTGCAGCTTCATTAGCTCTCGGCCTTGTTACTGGATGTTCTGGTAAAGAAGGCTCTGGCAATACTTTTACTGGTACTGCCGAAGGTAAAAATGGTGATGTAACTGTTGAAGTTGTTTATGAAAACAACGAAATCAAGAGCGTTAAGGTTACAGACCAGCAAGAAACAGAAGGCATTGCAGATCCTGCATTGGAAAAAATTCCTGCAGCAATCGTAGATGCACAAACACCTAATGTTGAAACTGTATCTGGTGCAACAATTACATCTGATGCAATTATCAACGCAACAAAAGAAGCTTTAAAGAGTGCTGGTGTAGATGTTGATTCTATGGGATCAAGTGCACCACACGAAAATGTTCCTGTAACTTATGAAGCTGGTACATACACAGGTACTGCAGAAGGTTACAATGGTCCTGTTACACTTGGTGTTACATTCTCTAAGGATGGTATTGAAGACATCGAAGTAACAGATAGCAAGGAAACAGCACATGTTGGTACTGTTGCTTATGACATCCTGACAGAAGATGCAAAGGAAGCAAATGGTTCTGGTATTGATGTTGTATCTGGTGCTACTTTTACATCTAAGGCATTCAAGGATGCTTTAACAAATGCAGCTGAACAGGCAAAAGCAAGTGATTTAGATGGTTTTGCAAGCAACACAGTTGTTCATGAAGCACAAGATCCAATTGAAGGCGAATATGATGTAGTAGTTGTTGGTGCTGGTGGTGCTGGTATGGGTGCTGCTGCACAGGCTGCACAGAACGGTGACAGTGTTGCTGTATTAGAAGAAAATGCTGAAGTTGGTGGTAACACATTAGTTTCAGGTGGTCAGTTCCAGGCTGTTATGAACTACCTCGTATGGGATCCAGCAAATCCAGATGCTACAAGTGCAAAGTGGGATTATGATGGAAAAACATATGACAAGGTAAAGGCTGCACAGGGTCAGCTCTCTACATTAAAGACAATTCTTAACTGGAATGAAGATGCATTTGATGAAGATTACTTCAAGGATAAGGAATATGTTCCTGGTGAAATCGATGAAGTAAGTAAAGCTGGTGTACATCCAGAATACTTAGAAACATTAAAGGCATTAAAGAAAGAAATCCAGGCATATGTTGACTGGGCTGATAAGAAGATTGCTGCAGGTGCAAAGGAAACAGATTTAACATTGTTCTCTACAGTTAATTTGCATATCTTCCAGACATACTATGGTGGATTAAGACAGTCTCATGATAAGAAGAGCTGGATCTATGGTGATTTTGATCTTGTGAAGCAGTTCTGTACAGAAGGTACTGAACTCAAGACTTGGTTAGAAGATCAGGGTGCAAAGTTCAATGATGCAATCACAATTACATTAATTGGTGCATTATGGTATAGAGAAAACGTTAACCTTGGCGGTGACCTTGATGGTGACGGTACACCAGAAGCAGCTGGTAACTGGGGAACATATTTCGCTACAACAGAAAATACAATCCTCAATACATCCAAGACTGCAAAGGATAACAAGATCATGACTCGTACAAAAGCTGAAAGCTTAATTGTTGACAATGGCAAGGTAACTGGTGTCAAGGCTAAGATGTATGATGGTACAGAAGTAACGATGAAGGCTAAGAAGGGCGTTATCATGGCTACTGGTGGTTTTGCATCTAATATCGAACAGGTAATGGATACAAATGAATACTGGGATTCTTCTTACATCACAAAGACAACACAGACAACAAACAGATCTTCTCTTGTTGGTGATGGTATCAAGATGGGTGAAGATGTTGGCGCAGCTACAACTGGTCTAGGTTATACACAGATGATGCCTATTTCTTGGGTAGATAATGGTGACTTGGCATTTGGTAATGGTTTGTATGGTGTTTATATTAACCCAACAACAGGTAAGAGATTCGTTGATGAATCTGCTGAACGTGACGTTCTTTCATTAGGCGAATTCCAGAATGGTATTTCTGCTGAAGGTGCACAGGGTGTATTCCTTGAATTCACAAATGCAGATACAGCTATTACATTCCCATATCCATATGATAAGTATGAAGGTAATAAGCCTGTTGAAATCTCTCATGATGATGTTGAAGGCAGAGTTTACTATGTAAAGAGTGCTGAAGAAATTCAGAAGGTTCTTGATAAGTATGGAATGAAGGCTAAGCCAGAAGATATCTATAAGACAATTGAAGCTTATGATAAGTCTATCTTAGCTGGTGAACAGCCAAGTGATGGTGTAGCAAAGCATCAGTCTACAGTTCCAGTTGGTACAGTGGATGAAAAGGGTAACTACTCCTTAGAAGGACAGTTACTACGTATCCGTGTCATGGCTCCATCTACACACCATACAATGGGTGGTTTGACAGTTGATACTGACCGTCACGTATTAGATGAAAAGGGTAATGTTATTGAAGGTCTCTATGCTGCTGGTGAAGTTACTGGCGGTATCCATGGTGGTAATAGACTTGGTGGTAACGCTATCGTTGAAATCTTCGTTTCTGGTAGAACAGCTGCTAATACAATTGATGCTGAAAACAAGTAATGAATGAAAAGGACATGCAAAGTGCATGTTCTTTTTTTCTGGACACACAAAAAGAAATCTCATTCTTCGGAGATTTCTTTTTCTAACTGTTCTTTTAATTGTGCGAAGTTCTGTTTTCTTTCTTCTGTAACAATTGGATATTGTGGATCCATGTCTTCTAATGTATGCAGAATAATTTCAGATACAACATATCTCATATACCATTTGTTGTCTGCGGGTACAACGAACCATGGACAGTGTTTCGTAGAAGTTTCATTGATAGCATCTTCAAATGCATCTTGATATGCATCCCAGTATTGTCTTTCTTCCACATCTCCACTGGAGAATTTCCAGTTCTTTTCTGGTTCTTCAATTCTTGCCAGAAATCGTTTTGCCTGTTCCTTCTTGGAAACATGCAGGAAGATTTTTACGATTCTAACGTTATTCTGATAGAGGTATTCTTCAAAGTGTTTGATGTCTTGATAGCGTCGCTCAATGACTTCACTTTCTTTGATGCGTTTTGCATGTGCCTGTGATTTGTAAAGCTCTTTGACTTTTCCAATCAGTACATCTTCATAGTGGGAACGGTTAAAGATTGCGATTTCACCTTTGGCTGGAACCTGCTGAGCAATTCTCCATAGAAAATCATGAGCAAGTTCTGTGGAAGAAGGAGCTTTGAAAGCAGCTTCATACACCCCATGTGGAGAAAGGCATTGCAAAACATGAGCGATGGTACCATCTTTTCCAGCTGCATCCATTGCCTGGAATACAACGATCAATCCTTCTTTTTTATCTGCATACAATTTTTGTTGAAGTGTATCTAATTTTTTCTCATTTTCAGCCATCTTTTTTTCGGCATCTTCTTTTGATAAGCAATGCGAAGTTTCATTTGTAGAAACTTTGCGTATATGAAAAGTTTCTTTGCCATTATACATATAGTCTTTTAACATAGGTTAAATCCTCACTTTAACTGCATTGTAGCACAATGCAAAGTGAAGAAAAGAAATACTTTTCATTTGTTAGATTTTTGCATAAACTAATGGTAGCAGGAGGTATGATTATGAAACAGCATCGTATCGCAGTGAGTTGTGGAGAAGGATTTGCATCTGGATTTTTAGCAGGACACTTAAATATATTCGCAGCACAGGAAGGAATTTCAGATAAAGTTATCTTTATTCGTATTCCGTATATGGATTTATATGAACATCAGCATGAATTTGATATGGCAATGATATTGCCTCATATTGAATGGAAAGTGAAAGAAGATACAAAGGAATATGATATTCCTTTATATATCATTCCATTTAAAGTTATTATTAAACCAAGAGCTGCTGACTTTGTTCAGGATTGTGCAGATATTATGGCTTTAGCACGTGAAAGAGGCAAAGGTGGATTGATTCGCTTCCCTGGAGAAGAAAGAACATCAGAAGTTACACGTTTATGTTCACATGCACAATGGGTTGCAGAACATATGGATGATTAATCAAACTGCTTTAGAAAATGCTTTGTAGAAGCATTGAGATATTCTTTGTCACGATAATAGAAATTTAAATCTCTGATTGCTAGAGGATCATCCAAGATGAAATACAGTACAGATGGATTATGTATATTCTTATCTTCTGGAACAATATTGACTGTTCCATCACGAATGATTGAATATCCATATTCATTTTTTGTCATAAAGTATTCTGTAATCATTTGATCTACATACATGGCATAATTTGCTTCTGCATCATAATGATGAAAAATCGTTGCACTTCTTGAATACAGATCACTGTCTGGACGTAATGAAATATATGGCAGCTGTTCAAAGTCTTTGAGATTGACACTTTACTTAAAGCAGGTTGAGAAATATATAAAAGCTTTGCGGCTTTAGAAAAACTTCTTGTTTGATATAGTGCAGATACATATTTGCTTTGTGTTGACATAAATCACCTCATAAATAATTACTTATAATTCGTATAATTACCATATATTTGTAATTATACGAATGTAATACTAAACTCTTCCTATCAGTAATAACTGATGTCAGGTACACATAAAGGTACAGGAAAAATTGGTGTGAAAACAAAAGTGATGAAAAGTTTATTGGCTGATGTAATGTGTTCAGCAACATTAAGTGCATGTTCATCTTCTACTGCTTCTTCTAGTAAAAGTACTGACGGAAGTGAAGAAGTGATTCAGGTAGCAACAGGACAATCTATGGCACCATTCTGTTACTTAGATGCAGATGGAAATCTTGTTGGCTATGACATTGATGTATTGCATTCGATAGATGAATATTTAGATGAATATACATTTAATATTTCAGCGATGGATTTTTCAACATGTGTTGTTTCTATTGACTCTGGTGCTGCAGATATTGTTTCTCATCAGCTTGGAAAAAGTGAAGAAAGAAAAGATTGTTGCTGGTGCTAGATACATTGAAGAAGAACTGAGAAAACTTGGTTGTGATGTTTATCCGACACAGAAAAACTTCATTCTTTTTGAGCCACATATGGATTATGATGAAGTACGTGATCAGTTGATTGAAAAGGGAATTCACATTTCTACACATATGATGGATCGTGTTTCTGTATCTACGCAGGAAAATAATGAATATTTTATTCAATGTATGAAAGAAATCTTGGAAGGAAGCAAATAAGCTTCCTTTTTGATGAATTTGTAAGATAATATTCTGTATTATTAGAAATGGAGTTTTTTTATGAGCTTGAATTTTGCGTGTGATTATATGCAGGGATGTTTGCCATCCATTATGGATCGTTTTGTAGCAACAAATATGGAAGGTACAGTTGGGTATGGACAAGATCAGTATTCACTTTCAGCAAAGGAAAAAATTAAAGAAGCTTGTGGATGTAAAAATGGAGAAGTAGAATTTCTTGTTGGTGGAACGCAGGCAAACCAGACAGTCATTAAAGCATTGCTTCGTAACTATCAAGGTGTGATTGCCTGTGAAAGTGGTCATGTTGCGGTGCATGAAGCT
The DNA here is from genome assembly GCA_014610835.1 of Erysipelotrichaceae bacterium 7770_A6. GTDB lineage: Bacteria > Bacillota_I > Bacilli_A > Erysipelotrichales > Erysipelotrichaceae > Bulleidia. The sequence goes on along the minus strand of QQXM01000004.1, from coordinate 29,878 downwards.
GGTGCGATTGAAACAACAGGACATAAAGTAATTACGATTCCTGGCAAGCTTGGCAAGCTGGAAGCTTCCAGTGTTGCATCTTACATGGAAACTTTCTTTGGTGATGAGACATATCCACATATGGTACAGCCGGGTATGATCTATATTTCTCAGCCTACAGAATATGGTACATTGTATTCTAAGAAGGAATTGGAAGCATTGCGAAAAGTATGTGATACATATCATTTATATCTGTATGTAGATGGTGCTAGACTGGCATATGCATTAGGATCAAATGATAATGATGTGTCTTTGAAGGATCTTGCTAAATATACAGATGCTTTCTATATTGGCGGTACAAAGTGTGGAACATTGTTTGGAGAAGCAGTAGTCATTCCTGATCAGAATCTGATTCCTTGTTTCTTTACGACAATCAAGCAAGGTGGTGCATTACTTGCCAAAGGTAGATTGACAGGAATCCAGTTTGATGAAATGTTTACAAATGATCTGTATTTAAAAGCTGGAAGAAAAGCTGTAGAGTTTTCTAAGAAGATTACAGATGCATTTGCGGAACATGGCTATGAAGTTTATATGCCTACATATACAAATCAGCTTTTTATTAATTTTGAAGATGTAGTATTAAAGAAATTTCAGGAAAAGGTTTCTACAAGCTTCTGGGCAAAAACAGATGATACACATACACTCATTCGTTTAGCAACTTCCTGGGCAACAACAGAGGAAGAAGTGGATGAACTGATTACATGGATGAAAGAGTGTAAATAATTATTTCCCTGGAAAATAAGCGAAATGACAGGTTTTTTCACCTGTCATTTTTTTGAATTGTACTGATGATTTTTGTGTGGGAAATTCGTTCATACAACAAAGGTTTCTGCATTGAAATGCGAAACAAAGATACAACAAACCATATAAATAGAAGAAGTATACATACAATTTGTAAAAGAAGGGCATCTTGAAAAAGAAAACGTAATACATCTGGAATATAGAAATATAGATATAACGCACCATAGCGAATCAAGAATTGATACCACTTTGCATCTTTGCTAGATGCATCTACAATCTGCATATGTGTGAATTTCTTGCCAAATGTTTCTCCATTTCGAATGCAGTTCCATAGCGCATATATAACAAAATAGATCAAGATGACATGTATTTCGACATGAATGATTGATAATACAATGGATGTAAATCCTGTAATGAAAATACAGCAGAAAGAATCTAAAATAACAGAAGTGATCCATTTGGAAAGTGTTATTTTCTTTCCTTTTGCAAAACTCATTTCATCCATTGTGTTTTTTGAAGGTAATACATTTTTCAAAGGAATTACACAAGCATAGCCAAGGAAACCACCAAGTGTATTTGACAATAGATCATCTACATCAAACAATCGATAGCCTCTTGGATAAATGAAGAAGATTCCAGTGAGCTGTGTAATTTCAAAAAACAATGATAATAGAAACGAAAAGAGAATTGTTCTTTTTAGATTACATGCAAAATAATAGTGTAGAAACATACCAAATGGTATCAGCATTAGAATATTGAACAGAAACTGATAGATAGCTTTATTGTGAAGAATGATAGAAATACCATGAAGATGTTTTGCTTCTTTGATGATGTCTTTGATAAATGTGAATGGAATGAGTTGTGCTCTACTGGAAGTCATCATTGCGACTTTGCTTTTCTCTGGCAAAGGAAGAATGACAAGAAAGAATGCACACAATAAATACAATACAAATGAATATATAAATAATGTTCTGATAGCGATGATACTTCCATACTTGTGATAGTTATATAACATGTATGGAATTGTGATGAAGAATGCTAGTAGTGGAAAGAAAAGAATTGCCTGTTGAATGATCCATAGATATGTATGCATGATGTATCCTCCTGTGTTTTCATTTTAATGCATATCTTTTTATTGAAATCTTAACTTTTTTTAGGGAATTATGAAAAAAGTTGTGAATATTACTTTTAGAGAGACATGACTCTAGGAGGTAGATATGAAAAGTTATGAACTGTTTAAAGAAACCGTGAAGGAAAGATTGAAGTATGTATTGCCTGTGGAATTCAGAAGAGGAACCATTCGTATTGATCACGTGGAAAAAGTGGGGGAAACATACGAAAGTATTGGTGTGAAACTGGAACATGTTCCCGCAATGGTACGTGTGAATTTAAGTGACTGTTACAGGAAATACCAGCAGGGTGAAACGATTGCTTCGATTGTTGAAATGATCAAAGATGTCATTGTTGAAAATACGCATATGCAAGTGCCGGATTGGTTAACAAACTATGATATTGTGAAAGATAAATTGTTCATGCGTGTGAGACATCATAAAAATGATGGTTGTACGTTACAGAACTATCCACATCAAAGAATGTGTGATCTGATTTTGACATATCAGATTGAAATATCGAATCACAATGGACAGTTGAATAGTGCTGTTGTTACAAATGAAATGATAAAGAAGTTTGGTGTATCTTTAGAACAGTTTGAAAAAGATGCTATGAATAGCTGTAAAAAGAACTATCCTGCAAGAATTCGTGATGATTACTTTTCTTCTGAAGAAAATCATCCAAAAGTTGTGATGGTAACAAATGATCAATTCTTAAATGGTGCTGCCGTATTGTTCTATCCAGAAACGATACCTGAACTGTTGGAAATCTTTCCAGAGGGTTTTATTTTGATTCCGGCGTCGATTCATGAATTGATAGCATATTCTTTATCTTCTAGAAAAGATTATGAAGAAATTGATAAAACAATTGCGAGATGCAATACAAAATATTGTGATAATAAAACGTCTGTACTATCAACCCATGCCTATGTATATGATCCAGAAATGAATCATTTAGAAACAAGTGAAGAATACTGTAGAAGAAAAGATATTTCATATGATCCAAAAACATATGAAAGAGAAAAAATCAAATGCGAAAATGAAGTAGACGAAGAAGAGTGGTGAATCAGATGAGCAGGAATGATACGTGTTCCTGCTTTTTTATGATCTGGTCGTGGAAGTGAAATGCTGCTAAAATAAATTTATGAATTCTTTTTTGACAAATACTTCAGAAATAACATTTTTGAATCAAATCAAAGATAATTTGAAGCGATGTGATTCGTTTGTTTTTTCCGTGAGTTTTATTAAAAAAGCAGGCCTTGTTTTGTTATATAAGGAATTGGAATCTGCAATCCAAAGAGGGTGTAAAGGGAAACTGATTACTTCAACATATCAGAATTTTACAGATATTGAATCTCTACAGCTTTTTTTAAATCTGGCAAATACCTATGATAATTTTGAATGCCATTTAGATGATGCATGCTTTATGAGCGAAGCATATGAAACAAAAGGATTTCATTCTAAAGGATATGTTTTTACATATGGTGAGGATGTAGATATCATTGTTGGATCTTCGAATATTACACGTTTTGCGTTATTGAAAAATATTGAATGGGATCTGTTAATGAAAGATACAATACATGGCTGCTTGTATCAGGAAGTGATGCATGAATTTAATTATCTTTGGGATAAAACAAATGTATTAACAAGTGATGGAATTCAGAAATATGCTAGAAAATTAAATTATGCCATTGAAAGATGGGATATGGATTATGATGTAATACAAAGTGAAATCAAACCAAACTATATGCAGAAGAATGCACTGAAAGAACTGAATCGCTATCGTGCGATGGGTGTGCACCGTGCAATGACTGTCTGTAGTGCGGGAAGCGGAAAGACGTATCTTTCTGCTTTTGATGCTTTAAATTTTAATCCTGATAGATTGTTGTATATCGTACATGAGAGTTCGATTCTATCTAAAGCGAGAGAATCATTTCAAAAAGTATTTGGAAATCAAAAGACATATGGCATGTATACAGGAGACAGTAAAGAAATCAATGCAGATTTTGTATTTGCGACAAATATTACGATGGCAAATAATCTGGAACTGTTTTCTAAGGATACATTTGATTATATTGTAATTGATGAATGTCATCATGCCGTAGCTGAAAGCTATCAAAAAATCATTTCATACTTTGAACCGGAATTTATGCTTGGTTTGACTGCGACGCCAGAAAGACTTGATAACCAGGATGTGTTTTCGTTGTTTGACCAGAATGTGCCATATGAGTTAAGACTGCGTGATGCAATTATCAATGATCTTGTTGTACCATTTCATTATTATGGCATCCGAGATACTTTAGTAGATTATGATCTATCAAAAAAACAGGAACATCAAATGCTTGCACAGATTGTTGATGCACCGCATTGTAAGTTTATTTGTGATGAGATTGAAAAGCATAGAATAGATGGAAAGTTAAAAGCACTTGTGTTTTGTAGAAATCAAACACATGCAAGAATGATGGCTGAAGCTTTTCAACAACAAGGATATCACGCAACGTATTTAACGGGAAACAACAGTGTTGGTGAAAGAATACGTGCATATGATGATTTACAAAGTGATGATAAAGAACTGGAAATCTTATGTTCTGTAGATATTTTGAATGAAGGTGTGGATATTCCTGGTGTGAATATGGTGCTTTTCTTACGCCCAACGGAATCTTCCACTGTATTTATTCAACAGTTAGGCAGAGGTTTACGTAAGTATGCAAATAAATCATTTGTGACGGTATTGGACTTCATTGGAAACAGCTATAAGAGAAGTGTGCAGATTGCTTTAGCACTTGGCAGCTTATCGAAAAATCTCGTATTAGAGAAACGTCTCATGATGGATATGGTCAAAGATAATTTTTCTTGTCTGGATTTGTATCAGTATGGTGTCAGAATTGAATTGGACCATGAGAGTCAAAATGAAATTATTACATATCTTGAAAATGAGAATTTCAACAGTAAACAGTATTTGAAACAGGATTATCTCAATTTTAAAACATATATTAACTGTGAGTTTTATCCAACACACATGGATTATTTAAATAATGACTGTGCTCCAGATATTATGAAATTCATGAATATAAAATATGAGGGCAAGAAAGCAAGCTGTTATTATCTTTTCTTGAAAGAAATGCAGGAAAGTAATCTTCCAGTCTTTTCAGATGAGCAGATTACATTCTTACAATATTTATCAAATCTATTGCCACTTGTTCGTCCATATGAATATCAGGTCGTATCACTGTTAATGGAAAAGAAAATGCATGTAAGAGAGATGCAGAATATACTTTCATGTGATCTAGAAGTCTTTGAGCATGTCATAAAATTCATGATCAAAGAAGGTGCGTTGAGTAAAGATGAAGATGGATATTGTTCATTGAATGTTGCATTCAATCCTGAATTGAAAGAACATGTGAATGATTTGATTGCCTATGGCTTGACAAAGTATGAAGCGGAACAGTATCAGGTCAATGAACCATTCATCACATTCAATAACTATCGTATGGATCAGGTACAAAGAAAATTATTGAAAGATCCAAAGTCTAATCAGAAAGGTACATATATTTACGGTAAGACAGTTGTGATATTTGCTTCTTTAAAGAAAGATGCAAGTGTAGAAGAGAGAAAGAATTATATGGATAAGTTTCTTTCACCGTCTGTATTTCAATGGGAAAGTATGAATCATGTTTCTCAAAAAGAATATGAAAACTTAAGAGATAGTGAATTTGCTTATGTATTTGTAAGAAAAGTAACTTCAGAAAATGGAATGGTATTACCATTTACATATGTTGGAAAGGGGAAACTGACAAATCCTAGAAAACAGGAAAAGAATCAGACATACTTATTTGATATTGAAATGGAAGAAGTACTTCCAGACTATCTGCAGTATGATTTTGGTCTTACAAGGATGAACTGATGATGAAAACAATACATGTTGTATGTGCTTTAATATATGATGAAAATCATAGAATCTATGCTTCGCAGCGTGGCTATGGTGAAATGAAAGATGGATGGGAATTTCCTGGCGGAAAAATTGAAAGTGGTGAAAGTGAACAAGAAGCTTTAAAGAGAGAAATTCTTGAAGAGTTCGATACGGAAGTATGTGTTGAAGAAAAACTATGTACGATTGAGCACACATATTCATCCTTTCACTTAGTGATGTCTGGCTACTGGTGTTCGATTGTAGATGGTCATCTGATTATGAAAGAAGCAGAAGCTGGCACGTGGATTACAAAACAAACACTTGATACTTTAGATTGGCTGGAAGCTGATCGAAAGATTGTTGCACAATTAAAACAAATTGAATGGAAATAAAAAAAGGAACGATCAGTCAATCGTTTCTTTTATATGTTTATCGTAGTCTAATACGTATAAATAAGAATACATAACATTTAAATAGTATTCCATACTTGCACGTGAGAAGAATGCCGCAATTCGATGTCCTTTATCTTCTTTTGCGGGTAGAAATAATGAAATATCACATATTTTAGCGAGTTCACTGCTTGCATTTGCGGTAATGCAGATTGTAGGTATTTTTCTCTTTTTTAATGATTTTGCATTATCAATTGTACTTTGAGTAGAACCAGAATAGGAAAGCAATAATGCACAATCATCTGGATGTAATGTTTTAGCTAAATGTCCTTGTTCACCATAAACAGGAGTAACAATATAATTTGTTCCAGTACGTGTCATACTTGCCTGGAATGCTAAACCTGCAAGATACGCATCACCAACTCCAAACAATGCAACGTGTTTTGCATTTTTCATCATAATACATGCTTTCTTCATGTCTTGTGTAGAAAGCATTTTCTGTGTTTCCTGAAGTGTCTGAATCGTTAGCTTCTTTAACTGTTGAGAGATTTCTGGAATACTGTCATTTTTAGAAAATGGAAAGTTTGGATCTACGTCATTATAGTCTGTATTTGCGCGGAGAAGTTCTTGTGAAAAACGGAACTTGAAGTCTTTAAATCCGACTAGATTTAATCGAGTGCATAATCTCATGATTGCACTTGTTGAAGTGAATGTTTTTAATGCAAGAGATTGAATGGACATTTGTAGTACATCATCTTTATGTGAAAGGATATAATCTGCGATAATTTTTTCGTTTTCTGTAAAGTTATTTTTTTCTTTTAATTGTTCTTGTAATGTCATGTATCTATTATAGCAAAGTTGGAATAAAATTCCGAAATAAATTGTAAAAATGTAGAAAAGTTTCGAAACAAACTGCCACTTTGTGGGCAATGTATTTTCATTTTTTTTATCCGTGTTATTCTGTAAACAGTTAAAGGAGAAAACTAAAATGAGTGAAACAAAAGGTGTAAAAATCGTTACAATTGGTGGTGGATCATCTTACACACCAGAATTAATGCAGGGATTTATCAAGCGTTATGATACGCTTCCAATTCGTGAAATCTGGCTGGTTGATATTGAAGATGGAAAAGAAAAACTTGAAATCGTAGGAGCATTGGCACAAAGAATGTGGGATGCATCTGGATATGATGTAAAGGTACATTTAACTCTTGATAGAAGAGAAGCATTAAAGGATGCTGACTTTGTAACAACACAGTTCCGTGTTGGTTTATTAAATGCACGTATCAAGGATGAAAGAATTCCACTATCTCATGGCTTCTTAGGCCAGGAAACAAACGGTGCTGGTGGTATGTTTAAGCTGTTGAGAACAGCTCCAGTGATCAAGGCAATTGTTGAAGACATGAAGGAACTATGTCCAAATGCATGGCTCATTAACTTCACAAACCCATCTGGTATGATTACAGAAACAGTTATCCGTCAGTGTGGATGGAAGAGATGTATTGGTCTATGTAATGTTCCAGTAAATATCATGATGCAGGAACCAAAGATGCTTGGTAAAGCAGAAGATGAATTGAACTTTGAATTTGCTGGATTGAACCATTTCCACTTCCATAAAGTATTTGATGCAAAGACAGGTGAAAATCTGACACATGAAATTGCTTATAAGATGATGGAAGATGATAAGAGCAACATGCAGAATATCCAGAACGAAAAGTTCTTATTAGATCAGTTGCTTGCTATGGATTGCCTGCCATGTGGATATCATCGTTACTACTATTTAACAGAAGAAATGATGAAGAAGGAATTAGAAGATTTTGCTAAACATGAAACAAGAGCTGAAAGTGTTAAGGAAGTTGAAAGTCAGTTATTTGAACTCTACAAGGATCCAGCTTTACATGAAATGCCAGAACTTCTTGGAAAACGTGGTGGTAAATACTACAGTGATGCAGCATGTGAAACTATCAACGCTATTTACAATAACTCTGGTAAGGTAATGGTTGTATCTTGTGAAAACAAGGGTGCATTACCTGATATTGAAGATGATGCAATCGTCGAAGTATCCGCAAGAATTACTAGACACGGTGCAGAACCTCTTGCATTCGGCCATTTTGAACCAGCAGTAAGAGGTATGGTTCAGTTAATGAAGGCTATGGAAGAAACAATCATTGAAGCTGCTTTAACTGGTAACTATAACAAGGCTTTAGAAGCATTCCAGATCAACCCACTTGTAAAGCATGGTAAGTGTGCACAGGACTTGCTGGATGAAATGCTCGTAGCTCATAAGAAGTACTTGCCACAGTTTGCTGAAAAGATTGCTGAACTTGAAGCAAAGGGTGTTACTGTACAGGACGAAACAGCTAGAAAGCTTTGCGAAGCAGGACTATAAGAAACCCATAATAAGATCCCCTTTGTGGGATCTTTTAAAATTCTTGAAATTTTAGTTTGTTATTACTGACTAACTTTGTTAGATGGTATATCATAGTAAACGAATGGAGTAAGAATGTATGATGACATTAAAAGATTTAAAAATTGGACAGAGTGGAACGATTCAAAGTGTTGGCGGTGAAGGTGCATTGAGACAACATTTCCTGGATATGGGAATGGTTCCTGGTGTAGTCGTATCAGTCGTAAAGTTTGCTCCAATGGGAGATCCTATGGAAATCAAGATCCATGGGTATGAATTATCTCTTCGTTTATCTGAAGCTGAAAAAATTGAAATATCTGATATAGAAACAGTTGATAAAAGCAAACAGAAAAGCAAAAAAATGAAAAGAACAGCACATCCAGGACTTGGTGAGAATGGAAAGTATCACATCAAGAAAGATGAACATCCATTAGCAGATGATGTGTGCTTAACATATGCGCTGGTTGGAAATCAAAACTGTGGGAAAACAACCTTATTTAATCAATTGACAGGATCCAATCAACATGTTGGGAACTTTCCTGGTGTTACTGTAGATCGAAAAGATGGGGCAATCAAAGGATATGAAAATACAAGAGTAACAGATTTACCTGGTATTTATTCGATGTCTCCTTACAGTAGTGAAGAAATTGTAAGTCGTAATTTTGTATTGAATGAAAAACCAAAGGCTATCATCAATATTATTGATGCAACAAATATTGAAAGAAATCTGTATTTAACAATGCAGCTGTTGGAAATGAATACACCAATGGTTGTTGCATTAAATATGATGGATGAAGTGACAAATAATCATGGATTTATTGATGTAAACCAGATGGAACAGTTACTAGGTGTTCCTGTTGTACCGATTTCTGCCGCAAAAAATGAAGGTGTTGATGAACTTGTTCGTCATGCAATCCATATTGCGAAATATCAGGAAAGACCGGAGCAGATAGACTATTGTGATGAGAATGAAAGAGGTGGTGCAGTGCACCGTTGTATTCATTCCATCTGTTATCTGATTGAAGATCATGCTAAAGCTGCGGATATTCCTTTGCGCTTTGCTGCTAGTAAAGTCATTGAAGGAGATACATTAATCATTGAACAGTTAAAACTGGAACAGAATGAAAAAGAAATGATTGAACATATCGTTGTACAGATGGAAAAAGAATCTGGTTTAGATCGTAGTGCAGCGATGGCGGATATGCGTTTTTCATTCATTGAAAAAGTTTGTGAATTAACGGTTGTAAAACCAAAAGAAAGCAAAGAAAGAGTTCGCAGTGAAAAGATTGACAGTATTCTGACAGGGAAATATACGGCATTGCCTTGCTTTATTGGTATTATGCTTTGTGTATTTTATTTAACATTTAATGTGATTGGTGCTTTCCTGCAAGATTTATTGCAGGCAGGTATTGATGTACTATCAGCAAGCGTGAGTGGATGGATGCAGCAGATGCAGGTAAATGAAGCTCTGCAAAGTTTGATTGTCAATGGTATCTTTGCGGGTGTTGGTTCTGTATTATCATTTCTTCCAATTATTGTGACGTTGTTCTTCTTCCTTTCTTTAATGGAAGACAGTGGATATATTGCACGTGTTGCTTTCTTTATGGATAAGCTGTTAAGAAAGATTGGTTTATCTGGCAGGAGTATTGTGCCTATGTTAATTGGTTTTGGTTGTACGGTACCTGCGGTCATGTCAACGAGAACCCTTCCATCTGCACGTGATAGAAAGATGACAATCTTATTGACACCATTTATGTCATGCAGTGCGAAACTTCCAATCTATGCATTTTTTGCTAATGCATTCTTTCCACATTATGCAGGACTTGTGATGGCAGCGTTGTATTTTGTGGGAATGCTGGTTGGTGTTCTTGTTGCGGTTATTTTCAAGAAGTATTTATTTCCAGGGGAAGCAGTTCCTTTTGTGATGGAACTTCCTAACTATCGTTTACCTAGTGCAAAAAATGTTTTACAGCTGTTATGGGAAAAAGCAAAAGACTTTATCCAAAAAGCTTTTACTGTCATCTTTATCGCAACAGTTATTGTATGGTTCTTACAAAGTTTTAATCTGCATTTTGATCTTGTGCAGGATTCTAGTCAAAGTATTCTAGCATTGATTTCTTCTAGAATTGCATTTCTCTTTGCACCGCTTGGATTGAATGACTGGCGTATTGTGACTTCTTTGATTTCTGGTGTGATGGCAAAGGAAAGTGTTGTTTCTACTTTACAGGTATTATATCCAGCTGGCTTTACATCTTCATTATCTGTACTTTCTGTGATTTGTTTACTTGTATTCTGTTTGTTATATACACCATGTATTGCGGCAATTGCTTCCATCAAGCGAGAACTTGGAAGCAAGTATGCGATTGGTGTTGTTGTGTGGCAATGTGTATTGGCATGGTTGATTGCATTTGCTGTTCATATTCTTGGAAGTTTGCTGATATAATTGTTTCATGGCAAAAGTGAAAAGAATTGGAAAAGGTTGTGCAGTCAAGTGCCTTCCAGATAAATATGTTGTTGTGGATATTGAAACAACAGGATTAGATCCACAAAGTAATGAAATTATAGAAATTTCAGCATTAAAGTATGAACAGAATGTATTGATTGATTCATATCATACACTTGTACATCCAAATGAGAGTATTTCTGCTTTTATTACTGGTTTAACAGGCATTACAAATGAAATGGTAAAGAATGCACCAGATATCTCAGAATGTATTCATGATTTCTATTCGTTTGTAAAGAATGAAGTTATTGTTGGATACAATATCAATTTTGACTTGAACTTCCTGTATGACAATTTAAAAGTATGTACGAATGAAATCTTAAGTAATAACTATCTCGATGTACTTTTATTAACTAGAAGAGTGTATCCATCATTATCTTCACATAGACAAACTGCAGTGGCTGAGTATCTAGGTATTAATATTCAAGGTGCGCACCGTGCAGAAAAGGATTGTATGATTTGTCAGGCAATCCTGGAAGATATTCAAAAGAAGTAAAAGAAAAGATTGCCGTGGAGCAATCTTTTTTAGATTTGATATTGTACCCATTCTCCTTTTTTAAAACGTATTCCAAGAAGAATGAAACGAGATAACTGGTCAGATAATACACCAATCCAGATACCTGCAAGACCTAAAGGAATCAAAGATACAAGAGCATACGTCACAATGGAACGAATTAAAGTTACAGAAATTAATGAAGCAACAAGTGTATATTTAACATCTCCTGCACCTCTCAGACATCCGCCAAAGATAATCTGAGAAATCTGGAAGAGTACAATGACCATAATGAATCTTGAAATGAGTACACCATCATTTAAGATGTCTTCTTGTGTAAAGAATAAACCAAATAGTTCTCTTCCAAAGAAGAATAAGATGACTGCTAGAATGAGTGAAATCATAAATCCAATTAACTGACATATATTTCCATAAGTTTTTGCCTTTTCAGGATTCTTCTCACCTAGGGAGCGTCCAATTAATGAAACCGCAGCGACCTGCATACCATCACCAAACGAGAAAGCCAATGTTAAGAAGTTCATACCAACATTGTGTGCCGCAAAGGCATCTGTACCAAGGCGTGCTGCTAATAAAGAAGTTACAAGGAAGCCAACACGCATTGCAATATTTTCAGCTAACATGTTACTGCCAAGTTTTGTGATTGCGGATAATGTTGTAGAAACAGGATGAATTTTTTCTTTTAAGATATAAGGAATGGATACATAGCTTTCTTTCTTGAATAAAGAACGAATAGAAAGAATGGATGCGACAACAGTTCCTAATACCGTCGCAAAAGCTGCACCGAATAATCCAAGCTTAGGAAATCCAAAATTACCGCCAATCAAAAGATAGTTAAAGATGATATTGACGATTGAAGAGGAGATATTTGTGGTCATCGCAATCTTTGTGTTGCCACTTCCTCTTTGTGCAGCATTAATGACCATAGAGATGACATTGAAGATCATGCCGCCTTGAATTACACAGAAATATGTTACTGCAGCATCATGTGTATCAGCAGCAGATCCTGCAAAACGAATGATATCACTTGCGAATATGAGTGACACAGTTGTTAATATAACACAGAGAATCAAAGATATTACAAAGGCAGTCACAAGTACTTCATTTGCATTTCTTTGATTGTTTTGTCCTCTTCTTCTTGCGACAAGTGCACTGACCGCAACATTAATAGAAAAAAAGAAGCAAAGTGTTATGAATTTTGGCTGTATTGTTAAACCAACTGCACTAACGGCATACGTACCTAATGTAGCTACCATCATCGTATCGATCATACCAGCCAAAGAAATAAAAAAGCTTTCTAGGACTGCAGGCCATGCAGTGGAGAGCGTTTCTTTGATTAAATCTATTTTATTCATATTTTCCCCTCGATTCCCTAATTATTATAAGACGGAATGAACGAAACAATTTTCCATAATATGGAAATAAGATTGTGTATGCTAAAATAATTGAGATAAAAAAGGAAATACATATATGAGTAGACAATATTGGAAACCAAGTAACATGTTAAATCCAGTACCTGCAGTATTGATTACATGTAGAGATGAAAATGGAAAAGCAAATGCGATGACAGCTGCCTGGGCTGGAACAATCTGTTCCGATCCTGTTATGGTATCTGTATCCATTCGTAAGAATCGTTATTCTCATGACATTATTGAAAAGAGTGGTGAATTTGTCATGTGTTTAACAAATCGTGCCATGGTTAGAGCGACAGACTATTGTGGTATCTATAGTGGGGCAAAAGTAGATAAGTTTGATCTTCCTGGTCAATTACATATCACGGAAGAAAAAGCAAAACTTGTAAAAGCACCTTGTATTAAAGAGAGTCCTGTATGCCTTGAATGTAAGGTGAAACAAATTCTAGAACTTGGCAGTCATGATATGTTCATTGCTGAAGTTGTAAGTACAGATATTGATGAATCTTTGTTAGATGAAAATGGAAGACTGGATCTTCATAAAGCTGATTTAGTTGCTTATAGTCATGGGGAATACTTTGCGTTAGGAAAGAAACTTGGAAAGTTTGGCTTTACTTCTTTAAAGAGTGAACAGAAAGAAAACCTGAAAGAAGTGAAGACACCAAAAGGAAATCGTACAAACTTCAAAGGTAGAAAAAAAGGCAGACAACATTAATTTAAAAGATATATTAGTCATTGCATGATGCATTTATGTGATGGCTTTTTTTTTGAGAATTAGTTAAATGAATCTTAATGAAATGTAAATAAATCAGTGGTGTATTTTATGATATAAAAATAGTAGGAATAAGGTGTTTTCGACTCTACTCATAAATATAGAAATGTCAATCAAAAGACAATAAAAAAAGCAGAAACTTTATTGGAAATTCTTGAAATACCTTATGTAAAGAATCAAAAGATACAAAACCTTTCAGGTGGTGAAAAACAAAGAATAGCAATTGCTAGAGCACTTATCAGTAATACTTCTGTAATATTAGCAGATGAACCAATGGGTGCTTTAGATGAAAAGAGTGGGAAATTGATTATGAACTTGTTTCAAGAATTAAAGTCTCTTGGAAAAACAATTATTATTGTTACGCATGATGAAGATGTAGCGAAGATATGTGATTATGTATTGATGAATAAGTTTAGATACTAACTCTTTTGTCGTTTTGGCTGTTAATTATATTAAAAGTAGAAATATTTTGATAATGAAAGTGTGGGAGAGAAAATGAACAAAAGAAGATACAGCAATCGCAGAAGAAAGAATATTTTACGAGTATTCATTCTTTTAATGACTATCATAATAACCGTTGTGATGTGGAGAACAATAAAAATCGATGTGCAGGTTGGAGAATTAACATTACCGAAAATTTTGCAGTCAGAAAAGTCCTTTGCAGACACTTCGGGTGAATGGAATCTTATTTTGGTCGATCGAAATCATTATATTCCAGATAATTATCAAGTAGAATTGACAGAATTATCGAATGGTAAAAAAGTAGATTCACGGATTTATCCAGAATTACAACAAATGTTTAATGATGCAAGAGCTGAGGGGCTGGCACTGTTTGTTAGAGAAGGATATCGAACAACAGAAGAACAACAAAAAATTATGGACGAGAAAATCAATGAATATGAAAAACAAGGATATTCTGCGAAAGAAGCAAAAAAAAGAGCCGAGAAATATGTTGCAATTCCCGATACAAGCGAACACCAATTAGGACTGAGTGTTGATATTAATGCGGATACCGACAAATGTTCTTCTGAAAAAGTATATCAATGGTTAGACGAAAATGCATATAAATATGGGTTTGTAAAACGTTACCCGGAAGATAAAAAGGATATAACAGAAATTAGTAATGAACCATGGCATTACCGTTATGTTGGAACGACTGTCGCTAAAATAATGAAAGAAGAAAATTTATGTTTGGAAGAATATTTAGAAAAATATAAATAAAAACAAAAGAAAATCCTAACTTTTTTATAGTAGGATTGTTATATTATTTAGAAAACAGAGGGAGGCAAATTTGCGAATGGAATACAAAACTGATTCTTTGTTAGTACATCTAGCAAGAGCAGGAGATGAAAATGCGTGTGAAAAACTGGTCAAAAAATATTACTATTGTTTGCTACATATCTATGATCCCTATGAGGCAGAGGATTTGACACAAGAAGCATTTATACGTTTCTTTTCTAATTTATATAGATATAAAGAATATGGAAAAGTTAAGAATTATCTTTATACAATTGCTGGAAATACCGTTAAAAATTTATGAAAATATAAGAGAAGTTAATTGTGTTTTTCTAATGCATTTGCTGCAATACACTTCCAGGAGTATTTACTTTAACAAATCCCCAGTCCATCTGGTAATTCTCACCAGGACCTATATGATATCTTCTGCTTCTGTTCCCTTGTGGACTTACAATCTCTCTTGGTGCTGGAACCAGATCTTTATATGCAGTAATATATCGTTTGATAGAAGTTCTGCTTTCTGGATAACCAATTTCTTGAAGTTTTTCAAATATAATTTCAGAATTTGTGACGTTCTTTCGGAGATAATCGTCAATTGCACCTTCGTATCCTGAAACAACAGATTTCCTGGAATTTTTTCCTTTATGTTGGCAAGTGTATATGCTAATATGTCCTCGAGGTCATTACTATTAATATTCAATTTTGCCTCCTTCATCTGATGTGTTGACGTATATCAGTGCAGGACTTTTATTGGTAATGGTCTTTTTTCATTGAATTTATGTATATATCTTGCAATAAGAAAAAAAGTCGGAGAAAAATTTTCTTCGACTATATTTTTTCTGGAATCACAAATTGAGAACTGTATAGCTTTTCATAGAATCCTTTCTTTACCATTAAGGATTCATGATTGCCTGATTCAATAATTTTTCCATCTTTCATAACAAGAATAACATCTGCATTACGAATTGTTGATAAACGATGGGCAACAATGAAACTTGTTCTACCTTTCATGAGCGTATCAAATGCATTTTGGATCTGTAGTTCTGTTCTTGTATCAATTGCACTTGTTGCTTCATCTAAGATCAGCATTGCCGGCAAGGCAAGCATGACTCTTGTAATACATAACAGCTGTTTTTGACCAGCAGAGAGTGTATCTTCTGTAATATATGTATCTAGCTGTTTTGGAAGCTTTTTAATAAATTCCCAGCTGTGGGCTTCTTTACATGCGTGGATGATTTCTTCTTCACTTGCATTTTCTTTACCAAAGATGAGGTTATCTTTAACTGTTCCTTCTTTGAGCCATGTTTCCTGCAGCACCATGCCATAACAAGAACGTACAGAATGTCTTGTTAAATCTTTAATATTTTCTCCATCAATACAGATTGTACCAGTCCGTACATCATAGAAGCGCATCAATAAGTTAATAAACGTTGTTTTACCACATCCTGTTGGGCCAACCAATGCAATTCTCATACCAGGGTTCACTTCTAGATTGAAATCTTCAATGAGTGGTTTTGCTTCATCATAACGGAATGATACGTCTTGAATGGATACAGATCCATTGCATTCCTGCAATGTTTTGCTTGTTTCTTCTACTTCTGTATCTGTTTCCATAAAGCTGAAGATTCTTTCTGCACATGCCATCGCATTCTGTAATTCTGTAACAACAGAAGAAATATCATTGAATGGTTTCATGTACTGGTTTGCATAAGACAATAGAATACTCAATCCACCAACAGTCAACTGATCATGCAGGATGAGATATGCACCAATTAAGGCAACAAGTGCATAAATAACATTGTTGACTGCACGTGTACATGGGTTCGTTAAAGAAGAATAGAATGTTGCTTTTTGTGAATACTCACATAGATCAGTATTGATTGTACGGAATGCATCAGATGCATTATTTTCATAGCCAAAGGCTTTAACAATCTTTGCATTTCCAACCATTTCTTCAATGAGTGCTGTTTCTTTTCCTCTTGTTTCTGACTGTTTTTTAAACATTGTATAGGAATGTGTTGCGATAAAACGTGCAACAAGGAAACTGACAGGTGTACATACCAATACAAGAAGTGTAATCCAGATAGATTTAGAAAACATGAAGTACAGTGTCACAAAGATTGTAATGATACCAGTAAATAATTGTGTGAAGCCAAGCAGCAACCCATCGGATAACTGTTCAGCATCTGCAATGATTCTAGATACGATATCACCTGTAGAATGTGCATCGAGATATTTGAGTGGCAATACCTGGATTCTTTCAATGGCAGAAGAACGAATGTTTTTTACCACATGGAATGTTACATGGTTATTGATAACATTCATGATCCATGTAAGTACACCAGTGAGCACAATCATGAAGAATAGTTTTGATAGAATTTCTGTTAAAGATGAGAAATCAACATTTCCTTTGGTGATGAGATAATCAATTGCATCACCAAATAGAATTGGAGCATACAGTGTCAATACAACGGTCACTGATGCAAGCAAGATAGAAAGTGCAACAAACCATTTCTGCTTTTGAATCTGATGAAGAACTTTTATAACTGTTTTCATGCGAGTGCCTCCATCTTGAAATCTGCTGGTTTTTCTTCAGGAAATTGTGAATAGTAGATTTCCTGATATACGTGACAGTTTTTCATGAGCTCTTCATGTGTTCCTTTACCGACTAAATTGCCATCATCTAATACAAGAATCAGATCTGCATGTTTGATGGAAGATGTTCTTTGAGAAACAATGACTGTTGTTTTATGAATTGTCTGTAGAGCAGCTCTGAGTTTTGCATCTGTTGCGAAATCTAATGCACTTGCGGAATCATCTAATACAATAATTTCTGGATTTTTAACGAATGCACGTGCAATGGTAAGTCTTTGTTTCTGACCGCCAGACAGGTTTCTGCCATTCTGTTCAATCATATAGTCTAACTGTCCGTCTTTTCCTTCAACAACTTCTTTTGCCTGTGCAAGCTGTAATGCATTCCAGATTTCTTCGTCTGTAGCATTTTCATTGCCAATCTTCATGTTATCGCGAATGCTGCCAGCGAATAGAACTGCTTTTTGTGGAACAACACCAATTTTTTTGATGAGATCTTCTTTTGTATAGTCTTTGACATTGATGCCATCAATCGAAACAATCCCATGTGTTGCGTCATAGAAGCGAGGAATGAGATTTACAATCGTAGACTTTCCTGCACCTGTTGCGCCGATAATTCCTAGAGTCTGACCTTTATTAATAGAAAAGGAGATATCATGCAGAGATTCTTCAGAAGCAGATGCATACTGGAAGCATACATGGTCAAATGTGATGGCGTCTTTGGAAGATGCTTCTTTTGTTTCTGCAGGGTAGGAAATACTTGTATTGACATCTAAGATAGACTGTACTCTTTCTGCGCATGCAATTGATTTATCAATTGTGATAATCAAAGATGCAAGTTTAATCAGTTCTACAACGATCTGTGCCATGTAGTTGTATAGTGCAACAACATCACCTTGTGCCAGATTTCCAAGATTTACCTGGATGGCACCTTTTTGAATGAGAAGAATTGTAGCGATATTAATAATGGCATATGTTAAAGGATTCATTAAAGCAGAAATCTTTCCGACAAATTCATTCTGTTTTGTATATGCAGTATTTGCATTGTTGAATTCTTTTACTTCATCTTGTTCTTTTCGGAATGCACGAATGACTCTAACACCAGTAAGATTTTCTCGTGTCAGAGATAAAACTTTTTCCAGTGCCTTCTGAACTTTCTTGAATAAAGGAATGGATATCAGCATGATGGAGAATACAACAATGAGTAACAATACAATCGTTACAACAAAGATCCATGCAATTTTTACATTGATCAAGAATGAAGCAATCATTGCCCCAAATACAATAAATGGACTTCTTAACAGTAATCGTAATGCGAGATTTAAACCATTCTGTATCTGATTACAGTCAGAAGTTAAACGTGTTATGAATGTATCTGGTGTTAATGTATCAATTTCTGTATAGGATAATGATTGAATATGATCAAATAATGCCTGTCTTAATTTTGTGGTAAAGCCAACTGCACTTTTAGATGCATAGTACTGAGCAACAATACTGCATGATAAACCAATCAAAGCAAATGCAATCAAGAATAGAAACTGATGAAAGATATATGTTGTATCTTTTGTATTGATGCCTGTGTTGATAATATTTGCGACAAGAATTGGTGTAAATAAATCAAACAAAGCTTCCAGCAATTTAAATGCTGGAGCGAGAATACTTTCTTTTTTATAATCTTTTAAATAAATCAATAATTTCTTCATGCAACCCTTCTTCTACAATTCTTTTAACAACGCATTAAATACTCTGGCGAAATCTTCCTGAATGACTAGATTTGCCTGGTGGTTAAACTTTGTTCTTTTTTTATTGATGATGACTAAATGTTTGCCTCTAAAATGTGAAACGATTTCACTTGCCGGATATACAACCAAAGATGTACCAAGGACAATCAATAGATCCGCATTTTTTGTATCAAGACGTGCTTGTTTGAATGTTTCTTTGTCTAAAAATTCTCCATAGAATGTAATTGCGGGACGTATGATACCACCACATTCTTTACAATATGGGATGCCATCTGTCTGTTTGATGTAATCAATGTCATATTCCTTTTTACAGTCAACACAATAGTTTCTATGAATTGTTCCATGCAGGTTATGTATTTTTAAAGAACCTGCTTTTTCGTGTAAACCATCAATATTCTGTGTCACTACAGTTACTTCTTTTCCTAGCTGCTGTAACTCTGAAATAAATAAATGGATCACATTTGGATCAATGTTATCGATTAATAGTTTTTCTCGATAGAATGCATAGAATTCTTCTGGATGCTTATTGAAGTATTTAATATGTAGTATTTTTTCTGGCTTTTTCCCATGATAGCGATTGGAATATAATCCATTCTTGCTTCTGAAATCTGGGATGCCTGAGAGTGTGGAAATGCCCGCACCTGTAAAGAAAGCTATCGTATGGCTTTCTTCAATCATGTCTTTTAATGTCTTAATTTGTTCATTGAAGTCTTTCATGCAAGTATTATAATGCAAAATGTTTGCATATCATTGAATGAATTGCGATAATAGCAGCGAGGTAAAGAAAATGGATAGACATTCTTTGGCAATTATTGGTGCAGGTCCTGCAGGATATACACTTGCACAGGAACTTGTAAAAACAAATGCATTTGATATTGATATCTTTGATAAGGAAAAAGAAATTGGTGGAGCAATCTATACAGGCATTCCTGATTATCGTATGCCAAAAACATTTTTGACAAAGGCATATGAAGGACTTGTGGAAAATGGCGTAAAGTTTCATTTTAATACAGAAGTAGATCATGCTTTATTTGAAAAATTACAAAATGAATATGATCGTGTTGTTGTGGCAATTGGTGCACAGGTTGAAAATACATTTGGATTTGATACGGGAGATGGGCTATACGCTGGATTAACACTGCTCTATGATTTGAATATCAACCACAATCATGATGATTATAAAAAATACCACCATGCGATTGTATGGGGTGGTGGAAACGTCGCAATGGATTGTGCGAGATCTTTAGTGCGTATCATTGATGATGTGAAAGTTGTATATCGTAGAAGTGAAGAAGAAATGCCTGCGAATCAAGTGGAAATTCGTGATGCAAGAAAAGAAGGCGTTGTGTTCAATTTCCTGGAAAATATTAAAGAAATCCTGCGAGATGAAAATGGTCAGGTTGTTGGTGCAAAGGTCGTAAAGATGGAACTAGGAGAACCTGATGAAAGCGGCAGAAGAAGTACACATGAAGTTGCTGATAGTGAATATGTGGAAAAGGCTGACTTGATTGTGATGGCAATTGGGCAGAAGGTTAATTTCAAGCCATTGCATGATTCTCTAGAAAAGAAAGAAGGACATGTTTCTTCTTTAGAGAATGTTTATATTATGGGAGATGCATATACAGGACCTGCAACAATTGGCAGTGCTGTATTAGAAGGCAAGGCTCTTGCAAAAGAAATTGTACAATCCTTTGTGGAATGAAGTAAAATAGATAAGAGAAAGCAGTTGCTTTCTTCTTTTTTCGATTGGAGGGTATATGGCAGCAATATTTGTAAATGCGGCAATATTACATATTTTTGATTTTAGTGCAGGTACAACAGTCTTATCACAGAGTTCATTAAATATGGATGATACGATCATTGAAACATATGTTCATCGACAGATTCAAAAGATTATGAGTGATCTTAGATGTCAAGAAGGTTGTTTTCATGAAGATAGTCAATTCTTGAAGCTGTTAAATGACTACCAGAATAATGTGTATAGCTTTGTAGACTATTCTTTGAATGTAGCCAGCATGTTAGAAGGATATCTCAAAAATTGTGAGAATCCAGCAAATGATGTATTGATCATTGACTATACATATGATGATGTTCCATATGTTGCGCTTCTTGTTTTAGAAAATCAGATGGCATATACACATTTAACAAAACAGGATGGTGTCTTGATTACAAATACGATCATTCAGCAGCATTCTCTTCTTCCATCTGCAACAAAGAAGATTTCAACATTTGCCTGCATTAATAAAACAAATCAGGAAATTCATTTACTGGATCAGATGAAATGGAATGTAGTAGATGTAGAAGTGATGCAGGAAATGATTCTGGATTGTTCTTGTGAAAAGAGTAAAGAAGAAGTTTTGAAGGAAGTGCATGAAGTTGTCAAGGAAGTTGCGATAAAAACAGATACCAATCCAACATTGTTATTATCAAAATATAAGAATTACGTAAAAGACAGTGTGGAAGAAGAAGTTCCTATGACGCGAGAAGATCTTGCGGCAAACGTATTTAATGAATCTGAAGAAATGCAGAATACATTTATTTCCGCTTCTTTAGAACATAAACTTCCAAAAGAAGTAGAAGTACCAAAACAGTACGTGACAAAGAAGCTGAAGAATCAAAAAATCAAGACAGATACTGGAATTGAATTGTCATTTCCAACAGAATACTCTGAAAATTCAAATTTTATTGAATTTGTGAATCATCAGGATGGTACGATTACAATTGAAATCAAGAATATAGGAAAGATTATAAATAAGGCATAAATATGATTGATTATGATAAGGCATTGCATGCTTTTCAGACATATGTGAAAAACTATGATGCAAATGACGGGAAAGTTCGCTTAAAGATCGTTCATACAATGAAAGTTGCAGAATTATCTGAAATGATTGCTAGAGGTATTGGTATGGATGAAGAAAATGTGCAGCTTGCGAAAGTGATTGGTTTACTGCATGATATTGGTCGTTTTGAGCAGTTACGCAGATTTCATGATTTTCGTGATTATCTGACAGTAGATCATGCACAGCTTGGTGTTGAAATCTTGAAAGAAAATCACTTGATTCGTTCATTTGTTGAAGATGAGAAGTATGATGATACTATTTTTCAGGCAATTTCGAATCACAACAAATATGCTATTGCAGATGGTTTGAACAAAAATACATTAACACATGCTAAAATCATTCGTGATGCAGATAAAACAGATATCTTCCGTGTACATATTGAAGATCCTGTGGATGATTTCTTGTTTATCAAGAAAGATGAAATCAAACAGTCTAAGATTTCAAAAGAAATTGAAAAGCAATTTTATGAAGGACATTGTATTGCTTCTGGTGGAAGAAAGAGTGCGGCAGATGTATATGTGATGCGCCTGGCATTTATGTATGATGTGAATTACGTACCTGCTTTAGAATATATTCAGAAACAGAACTATTTAAGAAGAATGATTGATCGTATTGGATTTGAAAATCCTGATACGATTCATACATTTGATGCAATGCTTCAGACAATTGAAAAAAATATGAAGAAAAGGATGGAAACAAATGAATAAAGAAAAACTTGGAACAGAAAACATAGGCAAGCTTCTTGCTTCCTTAGCGATCCCTGCGGTTGTCGCACAAATCGTAAATCTTTTATATAACATTGTTGACCGTATTTATATTGGTCATATTCCTGGAATTGGTGCAGCAGCATTAACAGGTGTTGGTTTATTTACACCAATTCTAATGATGATCAATGCGTTCGCAATGTTTGCGGGCAGTGGCGGTGCACCAAAGGCATCTATTTTCTTTGGGGCAAAAGAAAATGAGAAAGCTGAAAAAGTCATTGGAAACTGCTTTTCTTTCTCATTGATTGTCGCAGTGATACTGACAGTCATATTCTATGTATTTGCACCACAGCTACTGACATTGTTTGGGGCAAGTGAAGCAACACTTCCATATGCATTGTCATATGCAAGAATTTATGTTCTTGGAACTGTCGTTGTATTGATTGTACTTGGCATGAATCCATTTATCACAATTCAAGGCTTTGCGAAAACAAGTATGCTGACAACAGTGATTGGTGCTGTCATTAATATTATCTTAGATCCTGTCTTTATTTTTATCTTTGATATGGGTGTACAGGGTGCCGCAATCGCAACCGTGCTTTCTCAGACTGTTGGTGCATTATGGATATTGAAGTTCTTATGTGGAAAGAAAACAATTCTGCATTTAAAGAAAGAATACATGAAGATTGAAAAGGATATTTTAATGCCTTGCTTAGCATTAGGATCCTCTACATTCGTTATGATTTCTACAGAAAGTCTTCTTTCGATGACATTTACAAGCTCTCTTGCCAGATACGGTGGAGATATTGCGGTAGGGGCAATGACGATCATCACAAGTGTTTCTCAGCTTTGTACCACGCTTCTACAGGGAATTGTACAAGGTGGTCAGACAATTATTTCTTATAACTTCGGTGCTGGAAATAATGATAGAGTCAAGAAAGCATTTGTATGTGAATTGATTGTATGTGCAGTGTATTCTTGCAGTTTCTTCGTATTGATGATGTTCTTGCCAAATGTATTTGCTTCTATCTTTACATCTGATGTTGCTTTAACAAGCTATACAGCGAATGTGATGAGAATTTATATGGCTGGTATATTTGCGAATGGTTTTCAGATCAGCTGTCAGAATACATTTGTTGGCTTATCACAGGCAAAGATATCTTTATTCCTGGCAGTATTGAGAAAGCTGATTCTATTGATTCCACTGATCTTGATTCTTCCTGTGTTTATGAGTGATAAGGTATTTGCGGTATTCTTAGCAGAACCTGTCAGTGATATCTTAGCAGCAACAGTCACAACAATTACATTTATGACACGCTTTAATAAGATCTTGGCAAAAGGTCCTCAACGTTGAGGATCTTTTTTCAAATATCATTTAGGGAACTTTTTTATTTATTTTAAGCGTAAAAGTTCCCTATTTTGAATTTGAAAATTAGGGGACTTTTGATACAATTTTATGTATATTTGTTCCCTAAGGAGTGTAAAAAATATGAATAGTTTAATTAAGATTCAAGAATTATTGGAAGATAAAGCAGATTGTCAAGCTAGGTTGAATTTATTGCCTTACGATGGTTCTCCTGAAATAAAAGAAAAAAATGGTTCTCGTTATTTATATGTCAGAAAAAGAATTGCGGGAAAACTAACATCTACCTATGTTGATGCATATTCTGACGAGCTATATCAATTACTGCTAAAAAATTCTAGAGATGCTAGAACATTACGTAAAAGAATAAGGCAAATTGAAAAAGAATTATCTTTACTTGGATATAACGATTCTGAATTGTCAAATCGTGTGATTCAAAATATTGATTTTGCAAGAGCAAATATGAAAGCTAATATTTATGATCAAGCAGTATTAGAAGGTGTTGGTACAACTTTCCCACAGACAGAAGAAATTTTGGACAATGGAATTGTAAATGGTGTGAAAGCTTCTGATGTACAAAAAATATTAAATTTGAAACATGCCTGGGAATTTATATTAGATAAAGACGTCATTCAAAGTGATTCTAATTTTTATATGATTAGTCATATTGCAAAGTTAGTAAACGAGGGTTTTTATCTCGATGGAGGAAGAGTTCGTGGTGTTCCAGTTACAATTGGTGGAAGTAATTATGTACCTCCTATACCACTTGAAAGTGATGTGAAAGAATCTATTGCAAACATAGTTCATGCTGAAAAGGATGTTATCGATATAGCAATTGATCTATGTATGTATTGCATGAAAGCACAAATTTTCATTGATGGGAATAAACGTGCCTCTGTAATATTTGCAAATCAATATCTCATTGCACATGGACAAGGATTACTTGTAATCCCAGAAAAAGAAGTTATGAAATTCAAGGAATTGTTAGTTAAATACTATGAAGGTAAAAACATTTCTGTTATAAACACCTTTTTAAAAGAAAAGTGCTGGAGAACTTTTTGAAGTGTGAATTAGCTTTATAAAATGATTGTTTCGCCTTTCTTTTATACATTTTCAAGCATCTGTTTCTAGAAAACAAAGAAAAAACAGTAGATACTAATGGATAAAAGTGGAGGTGGCATATGAAGATTGGTGTTGTTGATGTTGGTGGAGGATTACGAGGATCATTTGGTGCAGGTGTACTGGATTATTGTATGGAACAAGGGATTCGCTTTGATTTTGGAATTGGTGTGAGTGCTGGTGCTGCCAATATTTCTTCTTATATGGCAAACCAGCGTGGTAGAAACTTTGTTTTCTATACAGAATATTTCCAGAGAGAACAATACATGGGTGTGAAGAATTTAATCCATACCGGTTCCTATATTGGTCTGGATTACATTTATTCTTCTTTATCTGATCATGAAGGTGATTATCCTCTAGACTGGAAAACAATCCGGAATGATCCTAGAGATATGATGATTGTTGCGACAGATGCCAATACGGGCCTTCCACATTACTTTCATAAGTATGATATGCGCCAGGATTCGTATGATCCAATCAAGGCTAGCTGTTGTGTACCTGTCATCAATCGTCCATACAAAGTTAATGGCATTCCATATTTTGATGGTGGTCTCTCTGATCCTGTTCCATATGAAAAGGCATTTGAAGCAGGCTGTGATAAAGTTGTTGTGATTCTGACACGTCCAGAAGATTATCGGAGAATCCCAAAGAATGACAAGATCATCGCAGATCTTCTACATCCACATTATCCAAATGCTTCTTTAGCAATGCGAAATCGTTCTGTTGTCTATAATCAACAGTTAGATGAATGTGAATATCTGCAAATACAGGGGAAGGTTTGCATTGTTGCACCAGACAGTATTGGAAAGATGAAGACATTAACAAAAGATAAAGATAGTATTGAAGCTTTATATTATAAAGGGTATGAAGAAGCAAAAAGTATCTTGAATTTTGTATAATAGATACATGCAAAAATATTACAATTCATTTACAGACTATTGTAAAAATACATTTCAAAGAAAACTATATCGTGTTGCACTGGATGCAAATATGACCTGTCCAAATCGTGATGGAAGGATTGATCATCGTGGATGTATCTTTTGTGATGAAGGTGGTTCTGGTGATTTTGCGATAAAGTATACGGGACAATCCTTAACAAAAGAAGATCTGATCTACAATCATCAGGATGCAGATGCTGGTGATTATATTGCGTATTTTCAGGCATATACAAATACATATGCACCTGTTGAAACATTAGAACATTTATTTTCGAGTGCTTTAAAAGATTCATTATTTTGTGGTCTTTCGATTGCAACACGCCCAGATTGTATCCATGAAGATACGATTGCATTATTGAAGAAGCTTAGACAGGAATACCCTGATAAATTTATCTGGATTGAATTAGGATTACAGACGATTCATCCTAAAAGTGCATTGTTTATTCGCAGAGGCTATCCATTATCTGTATTTGATGCGTGTGTGGATGCATTGCATGCAATTGATATTCCAGTTATTGTACATGTGATTCTTGGATTGCCAAATGAAACGAAACAGGACATGATTGAAACACTCCAGTACTTAAACACAAAAAAGATTTTTGGAATTAAATTACAGCTATTGCATTATCTTAAAGGTTGTGATCTTGGAAGGTTATATGAAAAGGATCCATCATTATTTCATGTATTATCTTTAGAGGAATACATTGATATTATTACAGACTGTATTGGCTATCTAGATGAGAATATTGTAATACATCGCTTAACAGGAGATGGGGCTTCTGATTTGTTGCTTGCACCACTCTGGTCAATGAATAAAAGATATGTTTTAAATCAGATTTTGCATACTTTAAAGATAAAAAATATTCAACAGGGAAGTTTTATTCACAAATGTGTGTGAAATTGTTGTAAGATGAATGCAATAGAAGTAAGTGACAACAAGTATGGTTAAGAATAGAGATGAAGTCAGACGTGATGTATTAGACATGTGTGGATGGGTACAAGATAGTTATCAGCTTCTAGAAAATTTCTTTTTGGAACAGTTTCATAAATTATTAAATAATCTTGAAGAGGAGCTTATGATGGCTAAAACACCAGATGAATATAATGATATACGCGTTGGTGTGGAAAGAACACTTGTTGGTATGGCACAAAGACATCATCTGTTTGAACAATATGTATTTAAGAAAGAGGTGGAATGATCTGCTTCTTTTTTGGTCATTTTATTTGCATTGTTTTCATCTTTTATTGATAATTAAAAAAAGAAGAGGAAAGAGCTATGTTAGATGAACAATTTGTCAAACAAATGCCAAAACTTGGTTTTGGTCTCATGCGTTTACCTAGAGTTGTGGATAGTGATGTCATTGATGTTGAACAGACCGCAACGATGGCAAACATGTTTTTCGATGCAGGATTGAAGTATTTAGATTCTGCCTATGTGTATGAAGGAAGTGAGGAAGCTGCCCGCAATGCCGTCACTTCTAGACATGATCGTAATACGTTCTACATTACTTCAAAACTCAATGCAGGTGTTGCGAAAGATGAAGCAGATGCTAAAAATCAAATCCATGTTTCTTTGGAAAGAGAAGGAGTGGATTACATTGATTTCTATCTTTTACATGCATTGAGTGAAAATAATGTTGCGAAGTATGATGCATGGAATCTATGGGATTACGTCAAACAGTTGAAAGAAGAAGGGAAAATTAAACATTATGGTTTTTCTTTCCATGGTACTGCGAAATTATTAGATGAATTATTAACAAAGCATCCAGATGTTGAATTTGTACAGCTGCAGATTAACTATGCGGACTGGAATAATCCATCTGTAGATTCTAAAGGTGTTTATGAAGTTGCTAGAAAGCACAATAAGCCGATTATTGTCATGGAACCTGTCAAAGGTGGTACATTAGCTGCACCTCCTGTAAAGGTTGCGGAATTGTTAAAGAAAGCTGATCCAGATGCAAGCTATGCTTCATGGGCAATTCGTTTTGTTGCGTCTTTACCAGGTGTAATGGTCGTATTATCTGGAATGAGTAATCTTGCACAGATGGAAGATAATCTTTCCTATATGAAGGATTTTAAGCCACTCAATGAGGAAGAAATGAAAGTTATTGAACAGGCAATGGATATCTTAGCTTCTATTGATCAGATTCCATGTACGGGATGCCATTACTGTACTGCAGGATGTCCAATGCAGATCCAGATTCCTGATATCTTTAAAGCAATGAATATGGATCTGATCTTCAATAAAAAAGAAGAAGCAAAGAAAAGATATGACAGTGCAACGAAAGAGCCGCATGCAAAAGCTAGTGCCTGTGTACAGTGTGGTCAATGTGAAGTACAGTGTCCACAACATATTGAAATTCGTTCCTGGCTGAAGCGTGTATCTGAAGTATTAGAATGAGGAAGTGAATGAAACAGACAAAAAGAATTACAGTGATGGCAATGCTTTTAGCATTAGGTCTAGTATTGCCATATGCATTCCATGGAATTCCAAAAGGAGGAATGCTATTTTCTCCATTACATATGCCTGCTTTGATTGGAGGTCTTGTATTAGGACCAGTGGAAGGTGCAATTGTTGGTGTTCTTTGTCCGATCTTGAATTCTATGATCACTGGTATGCCACAGGGGAATACATTGATTGCGATGTGTTTTGAATTACCTGTGTATGCAATTGTGCCAGGTATCATGATGCGTGTATTGAAGGAAAAGAAAGATGGTGTAAAGATCTATGCGTCTTTGATGATTGCAATGATTGTTGGAAGGATTGCAGGTGGTATGATACAGTCTATGATTTTAGGTTTTGGTAATTATTCTTTACAGATGTGGGCAACAGCGTATTTTGTTTCTACATTTCCTGGAATTGTGATGCATCTATTAGTGATTCCGCCTGTCTGTATGGCACTCAAGAAAGCTGGGATTGCATGTTAAAAATATATGGTTCTCTGATGTGTTCGGATTGTACCAATTGCATGAAAAACTTTGATCATTATGGCATTGCATATGAATTCATGGATTGTTGTGCTTCTTTAAGAAATATGAGTATTTTCTTACAAATGCGTGATGAAAATCCAGTCTTTGATCGTTTGAAGGCAATCCATGATATTGGTTTTCCTGCAATTGTAAAAGAAGATGGAACAGTTTTTACAGATTGGGAAACATATCTCAAAGAACAAGGAAAAGAAATTATCATAAGGGATGGAGCTGCGTGTTCCATACAATAAGAAAGAGATGGGAGGACCATCTCTTTTAAAATTCTATTTTCATGTATTCTTTATGATCTAAGGTATAAATCGTAAAGTCTGTATCTGTTAAGATGGCATATGTTCTTGGGTGGTTTTCTTTTGGTAAAGAAATTGATCCTGGATTTAATAAATAGATTCCGTTTTCCTGATATGCCGTAGGAACGTGTGTATGTCCACTTAAGAAGCAGTCATTTGTATTTAATGCCTGTGGGTTAGATGGTGTATATGTATGGTAAGCGTCAAATAAATACCGTCTACAAAAATATCTCCAGTCTAGGATAATCATATCCAGAAGGGAGATATTTTATGATC
>QQXM01000043.1 GCA_014610835.1 Erysipelotrichaceae bacterium 7770_A6 | reverse complement strand
CCATGAGTAAATCTACCTCCTTCTTTGTTTTACTAATTTTAAACAGTTGGAGATAAACTCCTCTAAGAACCGTACGTGCAGTTTTCCCGCATACGGCTCCCCACTGTTACTTTTAAACATTCTTGTTGTAAACGACTTTATCACCACTCCAGATATCTACGTGGATATAGGGGTGAATGATTCTATCATTCCATATTTCATAGAATCTTTCCAATTTAAAACTTCTTCTTTGACTCCTTCTGTTTAACCATTTATACGTTACATATAGCGAATGAATCCAAAGACTTCTTACCTCTTTTATCATTCCGCTTATACTGTAGTAGTTAAAACTGCCAGTAAGTTTCTTGTTCAGTATCTTCATGAATTCATCAAATTGAGTGTTTCTATTTTCTTTGACCCATTTCTTTAAGTTTGACTTGAATTGCTTCTTCTTTTTGCGACTAATCTTATGTCCTACAGAATAGTAGCCTTTTCTTGTCTTACTGTTGAAATGTGTAAAGCCTAGAAAATCAAAAGTTTCTCTCGTACCACAATTTCTTCCAAATGGAAGTATTCGTGTCTTTTCTTTGGATAGTTCCAATCCAAAAAGTTCCATTCTTTTAATTACGGCTTCATATACTCTTTGTGCATCTCTTTCATATTGAAACATTATCAGGAAATCATCAGCAAACCTTACCAGGTATGCTTCTCCATATAACTGTTTCTTGATACACTTTTCAAACCATAAATCCAACACATAATGTAGATACACATTGGCAAGTATTGGACTAATCAGTCCGCCTTGTGGTGTTCCTACACTTGTATCCTCATATTTTCCTTCTATCATGACACCTGATTTGAGCATTCTCGTTATATATCTCAGGTAGTTCGAGTCTGCGATATCATTTCGAAGAAATTTCATGAGCCACTCATGATTCACATTATCAAAGAAACCTTTAATGTCACAATCTAGGACGTAATTTACTTTCTTGTGCATTATTGTATTATCAATAACTTTTATCGCATCATGAGCTTTTCGATTTGGTCTGAATCCATATGAACAGTCTAGAAATCTAGGTTCATATACATCACTAAGTATATCTGCCATGGCTCCTTGAACAAGCCTGTCTTCATAGACTGGTATCCCTAAAGGTCTTTTCTTACCATTGCCCTTGTCGATTTCAACTCGCCTTACGGGTTGTGGCTTATAGCTAAAACTCTTTAGTCTATGCATCAGGTCATCAATATTTTCATTTAGATTTTCCTGGTACACTTCCTTAGTTACCATGTCTATTCCTGGAGCTTTGTCTTTCTTTTGTAGACGGTGTTGTCTTATCAAAGACTCCTTGTCTACTCGATACATCAACGTTTCCAGTTTAGGATATCTTTTAGACAATGTTCTTATATCTTGTCGTTTTGTTCCCATGTCTTTATAACCTCCAGTGTTTTCAACATGTTTCCCTTCAAGAAACGTAACTGTGTTTCGGTCCTTCGCTCTATGTACTTTCGTACACTTCATAGCTACAATATGACCTCATCGGACTTCTTGCAGCTCATCCCATTGTTCTTGTGGTATTAGCACTTGCAACAACAGTACCGTGTTTATCGGAAACTGCAAGACCTCCCAGGTATGCAGCTGATACCTTGACTTCTCGCCCTGCATTTGAACGCCGGTGGTGTCCGATTGAATCTGGCATAACGATTCAACCTATGTTGGTTGCGGCTTATATGAGAGCATCACCCACCACTTTATCGATATTAACGACGCTAGATTGCTTCAGGCTTTTCGCTTTAGGGCTCTAAGTCTTTCCTTCCTACGCTTAACACTGTACCTCACGATACAATGCCCAAGGACTAGATACTGGCCTCTTCGCTCAAAGAGTTACCAGGTTAGGAGTTTCACCTAACTATGTCAACTGCACCGAACTGGCGCACCAT
>QQXM01000228.1 GCA_014610835.1 Erysipelotrichaceae bacterium 7770_A6 | reverse complement strand
CATTGAAATAATTGCATAAATAAAAGAAAAAATGATATTTTCATACCATTTTTTACCCATTTCTATGTTAGAAGAGCCAGTTTTTTTCAATAAATATTTGGCTATATTAGCAAAATGGTGAATTCAAGAAATAGAATAAATGAAAAGATCATCTTTCTTCATGTCAGCAATACGGAAAAGAACTTCCTCACTGCCCTTTCGAACAGTGCTCGATGAGTATATCATCTTCCCGCTTCCTCTGTCAACATGTTTTTTTCTTTTTTTTATTTCCATGGTTACTATTCACCGATAAATGAATAAATATAAAAGCTGTCAATAGCAGTTATCCACAAAATAAAAATTTTTTCAGAAAAGAGCCTTTGAAATCTGTACAGACCTGTCTGATGACATGCTGTGCAGTCTGCATGGGAAGCCCGGAAAAGAAATCAGGATTATTTGTAACACGAAAAACGTGTTCTACAACACCTTTCCCAAGCACATAGTAAGACTTCTGACCTTTAAGAAGTGCAAGCTCGCCTTGAACTTCTTTCTCGTTAGCTGCCAAAGCAGTCTTGTTGTGTGCAGTAAAGGCATTGCGAACGCGAAACAATGCAGCATTATGAAGACACTTTGCCTTGTGAG
>QQXM01000227.1 GCA_014610835.1 Erysipelotrichaceae bacterium 7770_A6 | reverse complement strand
GGAATATATGGCTCTCGCCACCGGAATCAGGGTGGCTCTACTGACCGGAATGACTGGCTCCGCCATTATGGAATATTCATCAAGTTCTACATTTATAATCTAGTAATTACGCATGAAACAAATCGAGATTTTAAAGCTCGATTTGTTTGCTTCCAAAATGTAGCATATACGTATATACTAACAAAAACAGTCAGAATTCGGCGTAAATAAGCCATTTTCTGACTGTTTTGTCTTCTTAAACTGTCAAAGATGAGATTATATCGTATTATTCTGCTCATTCATAAAAATAGAAATATACCTATGTTTTAAAAAATTTACATGCGTGTGTTTCAAGATTACAAGACAATAATTCTATTTCCGATTCATTAAAGTGATAAGCGATAAGTTGTCCCTTCCATACCCAAACGATGCTGGAATAAGGATAACCAAACTATGATGGGGAGTGTGACTTTTGGGATCAACTTTTGGGGAGTAGAATTCCACATTGCCTGATAAAGTAAAAAAGACAATATTACTGTTCCTGAATGAGCAGAAAATATTGCCTTTTTATTTTTTCCCTTTCATAATTTTTGAATGTCCGGTTCAAAAATTAAAAAGCTAACTATATAAAAGTCAACAGAAATTGATGAAAAAGTTTGAAAATGAAATTCTTTGAACAAGTTAGTTTCAG
>QQXM01000226.1 GCA_014610835.1 Erysipelotrichaceae bacterium 7770_A6 | reverse complement strand
GTTAGCTGTTGTAAAAATAGGTGTTAATGATTCGAGCCAAGCAAAGCCTGGAACGTTAGCGAGAGAAATGTAGTAAATCAGTTCTCCTGTCTTTGGATCTGGTACACCACCAGTCTGGCAAATGACGAATTGGAACAGAGTACAGAAAGCCCCCCAAATGACGACTGGCATGTTGTCAATAAACGCATCCTTGATTGCTGAGAGGACTGTGTTTGACTGCATCTTACCTGCAAGAGTAAGAAGGCCATTCATAAATTTTTCTTTCATAAAACTTTACGTTTCCTTTCTTGTAAAAGTATTTTATTCCGAAGATGTAAGCGCATACAACAAAATTCTGATATATTGATACTAATTTCCGTAAATTTATGTGATTTTTTTCGTCCACTGACAATTTTTTAATGCATTTTTTCAATTTTATGTTTGTTTATTTCTTTTTTTCTTTGTTTTTTATCGATACATGACTATTCCATTTCATTATTTTGGGATTGTTATGTGAATACATTGCATTTTCAAGTAAAAAAAGAATCAAAGTTAATAAACCTTGACTCTTTTAATGAAATATTAATTATTAAACTTCTTCTGATTTGTTATAGATTTTTTTATACACATGTTTTTAAAATTTGCAATGAACTACCACACCTGATACGTAGTTCCGATGTGGTATCCCTGTGATGTACTCTTCGCATACAGAGAAGGGTATTACCA
>QQXM01000042.1 GCA_014610835.1 Erysipelotrichaceae bacterium 7770_A6 | reverse complement strand
CTGAAACTAACTTGTTCAAAGAATTTCATTTTCAAACTTTTTCATCAATTTCTGTTGACTTTTATATAGTTAGCTTTTCAAACAAACAAATTTTAATGCATTTTGCGATTATCGTAAATAGAAAGAACTACATTTCTTCCATCAATTCTTCCCATTTCTTTTCCAGATGTGCAATTTCATTGTGGATATCATCAATATCCTGATCCAGTGCATTCATCTTTGTATAGTCCTGATAGTATTCTGGTTCAAAGCGTAATGCGCGCATATCTTCTAATTCTGCTTCTTTTTCTTCAATCTGTTTTTCCAGTTTTGCGAGTTCTCTTTTTCTTGCTTCTGGTGAAATCTGTCTACGTGTTGCTTCAGAAGTTGCTTGCTTTTCTTCTTCGTGTGAACTTGATAAAACAGGTTTTGCATCTTCACTTTGCATATATTCATCATATGTCTGATCGATAAACTCTGCTTTTCCATCTTCAAATCGAATTAAACCAGTTGCCAATTGTTGAATAAAATAACGATCATGAGAAACAAATAAGATAGAACCTGTAAAGTCTTTTAAGGATTCTTCCAAAGCTTCTTTTCCAGGGATATCCAGATGGTTTGTAGGTTCATCGAGAATTAATAGATTTGCATGTTCCAGTAACAGTTTTGCGAAAGATAAACGTACTTTTTCTCCACCTGATAAAACATCTACAGATTTAAATACGTCATCCGCACTGAATAAGAATTGTCCCAAGACACTTCTAACTTCTGTACGATCTAAGTCTGGATGTTCATCCCATAATTCTTCTAAAACTGTTTTTCCAGATGAGAATTGTGCTAATTGCTGGTCAAAGTATCCTTTTTCAATTTGGTGACCAAATAGATAAGAACCACCTAAAGAAGGAATGATTTCCATTAATGTTTTCACAAATGTTGATTTTCCTGTTCCATTTGGACCAATAATAGCGATACGATCCCCACGTCGCATCTTCATAGTCACGTCTGTTAATACATGGTCATAGCCAATCTTTAAGTGATCTGTTTCCAGTACCTTTTCTCCGCCTTTGATTGCCGGAGTAAAATGTGCATGAAATGTTTTTGTATCTGCCTGATCAACAGGCAGCTTTTCCATGCGATCTAGATACTTGATCTTTGATTGTGCAAATGCTGCCTTGTTTTTTTTGTATCTGAACTTTTCAATCAACTGCTGTAAACGTTCAATATCTTTCTGCTGACGCTGATATGCATTCTGCTGACGTTCCAGATCATTGTCTCTCTGGATCGTGAATGATGAATAATTCCCTGCGTAGCGCTTCATTTTTCCATATTCCATATTGTAGACAACTTCTACTGTATGATCTAAGAACATTCTATCGTGCGATACAATCACAACAGCTTTTGGATAGTTTTTCACATATCCTTCAAGCCATTCGATTGCATCGATATCTAGATGGTTTGTAGGTTCATCAAGTAATAAAATATCAGGTTTACTCAATAACAATCTAACAAACGCAACTCTCGTTTTCTGACCACCTGAAAATGTACCAATGGTTTTATTCAGATCTTCTAAAGAAAATCCAAATTTTGTAAAAACAGTATTCATTTCAGACTGCCAGTTATAGCCATTCATTGCTTCAAACTGTTCCTGCATCTGTGCATATTGCATCATGATCTTCTCAGAATAATCAGTTGCCATTTGTTCTTCTAAAGCATTCATTTTCTTTTGCAGGGCAAATAAAGGCTCGTAGATTGTCATTAACTCTTGTTCAACAGTCCACTCATCATGTTCAAGTACTTTCTGTGCAAGATAGCCAATACGTGTTCCATTCTGCATATTGATCGTACCTTTATCAAAGTTCTCTTCACCACACATGCATCTTAAAAATGTTGTTTTTCCACAACCGTTTCTTCCAACAAGTGCAATCTTTTCATTTCCTTTGATTTCAAAATTAATATCTTCAAATACAGTATCTGCACCATAATACTTTGATGCTTTTGAAATTTGATATAACATATATTTCTCCAAAAAAGGAATGGAAGTTTTGTTCCATCCCTTGTCTATTTATGATTAGAAATTTAAATTTCTAGGTGTTCTTGCGAATGGAATGACATCACGGATGTTTTCCATACCTGTGATATACATAACAAGTCTTTCAAATCCAAGACCGAATCCAGCATGCTGGCATCCACCATATCTTCTTAAATCAAGATACCATTGGTAATGTTCCTTGTTCATTCCAAGCTCATCCATACGTGCTTCAAGAATTTCAAGTCTTTCTTCACGCTGAGAACCACCGACAAGTTCTCCAACGCCTGGTACTAAGCAGTCAACTGCAGCGACTGTCTTGCCATCATCGTTTTGTCTCATATAGAATGCCTTGATATCCTTTGGATAATCTGTTAAGAATACAGGACCCTTAACAACCTTTTCTGTAAGATATCTTTCATGTTCTGTCATGAGATCCATACCCCATTCAATCTTTGAATTTTCAAACTTCACACCATCTTCAACAGCCTTCTTTAAGATTTCAATACCTTCTGTATAAGGCATTCTTCTAAATTCACTGTTACGAACATGGTTTAATCTTTCCTGTAAAGTTGTATCGATTCTTTCATTGAAGAACTTCATTTCTTCTGGACATGTTTCATAAACATAATCAATGCAGTACTTGATCATATCTTCAATCACATCCATGTCATATGCAAGATCTGCAAATGCCATTTCTGGTTCAATCATCCAGAACTCAGCTAAATGGTTAGTTGTGTTAGAATTTTCAGCTCTGAATGTTGGGCCAAATGTATAAACATCTCTGAATGCCAATGCAAAAGCTTCTGCCTGCAGCTGACCAGAAACAGTTAAAGAAGCATGCTTTCCGAAGAAATCCTCTTCATACTTACCATCTTCTCTTGTTGTGACTGTGAATGTTTCACCAGCACCTTCAGCATCTGCACCTGTAATTTCTGGTGTATGTACATATACAAATCCCTGTTCCTGGAAGAATGTATGAATTGCCATAGCAAGCGCACTTCTAACTCTAAATACAGCTGAGAAT
Source organism: Erysipelotrichaceae bacterium 7770_A6 (assembly GCA_014610835.1). Lineage (GTDB taxonomy): Bacteria > Bacillota_I > Bacilli_A > Erysipelotrichales > Erysipelotrichaceae > Bulleidia. The sequence goes on along the minus strand of QQXM01000042.1, from coordinate 3,798 downwards.
GTATTTGTACGAGGTCTTAAATGACCAATTTCTCTTAAATATTCAAAAGAATGTCTCTTCTTCTGTAATGGATATGTGGAATCACAAGCACCTTCCAGGTTGATTTCAGTTGCCTGAATTTCAAATGGCTGCTTTGCATCTGGTGTAATTTCCAGCTTGCCAATAACGGAGATCGCTGTACCTGTTAAATACTTGCTAACTTCATCATAATTTGTCAATGTATCAGCAGTATAAACGATCTGTGCATTCTGATAGTAAGTTCCATCATTTAACGCAATAAAAGATACATTCTTACCAGATCTATTTGAACGAACCCAGCCCTGCAGCTGAACATATTCAATCTGGTCCTTTTCATATTGTGTTCCTGTTGAAGTGAGTCCATATAACTCACGAATACTCATTTCTGTTGGCATAATCAATTCCCCTTACTTCTTTAATCTTTCATAGAGTTTGTTTCAAACACAAGCTCCTGTATACTACTAACAACATCTACTTGTTTTACATATACTCCCTGCGGAACAGAAAAATGGTCTACCGCAAAACTTACAAATCCTTTTATACCAGAATCTACCAAAAGGTCAACTGTATTCTGTACATCTTGTGAAATACATAGGATTGCTATTCTACATCCTTTTGGCAGTTTTTCTCTGATATCTTTTAAAGCATAGACAGGTACAGAAGCGCCTGTTACTTTATCTGGCATTAAATCAAACGCACATACAATTTCACCAACAACATGATTCCACTTATTGTAGTTTAATAATGCTTTTCCTAAGTTACCTGCCCCAATCAATACGATTTTTTCATCAAAGTTCACACCCAACTCATCTGAGAATATTTTAATCAGATCATCAACGTTATATCCATACCCTTGTTTGCCTAAACTTCCAAGGAATGAGAAATCTCTACGAATTGTTGTGGATTCAATGGAAACATAATCAGCTAATTGACGGGACATGATTTTTGTTTCGCCGTCTGCTTTTAACTTTCTTAGTGCTTTTAAATATACTGGATATCTTTGTAATGTTGCTTTTGGTACTTTTCTTTCTGTTGTCATAGTAATCACCTATAAACTATTTTAACACTGAAAAGAGAGTTTGTGAAAAAAAGAATAATTTTAATATTATTCTTCTCCTGGCATTGGCAATGATGGATCTGCTGAAACATCAAATCCGCCACGAATGCCGTTTTTATATGCAACATAACCTGTCGCACCAATCATGGAAGCATTGTCTGTACAATACTTGATTGGAGGTTGTGATAATTCAATGGAAGGAAATTTTTTCATTTCTTCCTCTAACATCGCTCTTAATCTAGAGTTTGCCGCAACACCGCCAGCAGTCACAACCATCTTTGGCTGCAGGTTTTTAACTGCGTTCATTGTCTTAGATACCATTAAACCCAAAGCTGTTTCCTGGAAAGCATACGCAACATCTTCTTTAATGATTGGATTGCCTGCTTTTTCTTCTCTTTGAATCAATTGAAGAACAGCTGTCTTCAAACCTGAGAATGAGAAGTCATAAGGACTGTCAACCTTTGGTGTTGGTAGATGATAATGTTCTTTCCCATTCTTAGCCATCTTATCAATGACTGGTCCACCTGGATATCCTGTACCTAGTACTCTAGATACTTTATCATATGCTTCACCAATGGCATCATCCCTTGTTTCACCTATCACTTTGAAATCATATTCTGTTTCCATCCAGACAAGCTGTGAATGTCCACCACTGATAACTAATGCAAGAAGTGGAAACTGTAAATCATGATCTAATGCAAAACGGTTTGCATAAATATGTCCTGTCATATGATTTACTGGTACAAGTGGCTTATGAAACTGCCATGCGAGTGTTTTTGCCGCCTGTACACCTACATGTAAAGATCCTATGAGTCCTGGGCCTTGTGTAAATGTAATCGCATCAATATCATCCATTGTTACATTTGCCTGCTTCATTGCTTCTGTAATGACAGTACTGATATTCTCAACATGGATTCTACTGGCAACTTCTGGTACGACACCACCATATTGTGTATGTACATTGATCTGTGAAGATACAATGTTTGATAATATTTCTTTTCCATCTTTTACAATGGCACATGCAGTTTCATCACAACTGCTTTCTAGTGCTAATAACATTGTCATAATATTCTCTCCTAAAGCTGAACCATTAAATATGCATCTTCCCCATCAGCATAGTATTTCTTTCTTTTACTGACTGTCTGAAATCCAAACTTCTCATATAGCTTTATTGCATTCGTATTTGAAACGCGAACTTCTAAAGTGAAATTTTCACATTTACTCTGTTGAATCTTCTGTAAACAAAATTGCATCAACTCACTTGCAATACCTTGATGAAGAAATTCTTTCTTCACCGCAATATTGGCAATTTCAGCATTTTCATATGCAATCCAAAGATCTACATACGCTACAGCTTCACCATTGATTTCTTTTACATAGATGCAAGAATATGGGTTACTTTCTAATTCATTTATAAAATCTTGTTTTGACCATGGATCTTGAAACGCCTGCATTTCAATTGCATTTACCGCATCAAGATCATTTTGACTCATTTTCCTAATCATGCTTTTTTCTGTGGTAAATAAGATGCAGAAGACTTCAAATATTCAGGAACAACAAGATGGACATTATCATGTTTTTCCCATTCATCTTTTAACTCTAAAAAGTTATCTACAATATCTGGCCATTCATCTTGTCTGCCGACTAAAGCACCATCACCTACAATATTAACATCACCAATTTCAAGATCTTCGATTTCAACTGCACGTTCTTCTTCTAGAGCTTTGCCATCATTAAATAAACAAGTATAAACACGTTTTCCTCTAGCATCTGTAACGACACGGCAATTTTTCTTGCCAGCATACAGTAATAATGTTGAAACAGTATAAATAGGTTTATCAGCCATCGCACAGAAAACCTTTGCTACTGTCATCGCAATTCTTACACCTGTATAAGAACCAGGTCCTTTAGAAATAACAATCTGATCAATGTCTTCTGGCTGCAGATGACATTCATCCATTAATGCAATCAATCTAGGAAATAGTTCCTCACTTTGTTTTTTCCAGCACTTTTCTTGTACTTTTCCAATTACCTGATCATCTTTGATCAATCCAATAACAAGCCAAGTGTGACTTGTATCCATACATAAAGTTATCATTATCTGATATCCTCCAATAAATTTTCATATTGATTTCCATGAGCTTCAAAACAGAATTCTCTTGCACCATTTTCTAATAAATGAATAGAAATCATTAAATATTCTTCAGGAATTAAATATTTCATGAATTGTGACCATTCAATTACTGTTAATCCGTCATCATAGAAATATTCATCAAATCCAAGATCTTGTTCAATTCCTTCCATACGATAAGCATCAATATGGTAAAGATTCATTTTCCCACCATGATAGATTTTCTGAATCGTAAAAGTTGGTGAAGTAACATTCCGCTTAATTCCAAGACCTTTTGCGATACCTTGTGTCAACGTTGTTTTTCCAGCACCAAGATCACCATCTAATAAAATGACCATATTCTCAGAAACGTTTTGTCCTATCACATTACCTAACTGATGTGTTTCTTCAGTAGAGTTTGTAATCTTCTTTAGTTCTTTCATAATTTCGCCTCGCTGAGGTATTATACAGCCAAATGAAAAGATAAGAAAGCAAAAAAAGGCAGGAAAAAGTCTTCTTGCCTAAAATTAAGAAAAAAAATAAAAAAAAAGCAAAGACCTGGCAACGTGCTCGATTCACCGTAAGGCTATTTTTGCCGCTGATGTGCTTAACT
>QQXM01000225.1 GCA_014610835.1 Erysipelotrichaceae bacterium 7770_A6 | reverse complement strand
GGATGGAACCATCTTCTTCCACGACATCTTGTGCACCTAGACTATTTTCAACAATAAATAATGGTTTATGATAACGATTATACAATCGATTCAAGGCGATTCTTAAAGCACTTGGATCACTTGCACCACCCCATAAAAAATCTTTTGGAAATTTTGAAATAATAAATTACCTATTGTAAGAAGTATAGCTTATATATTAAGGGCAGTGAGGAAGTTCTTTGAAAACTGAACAGGAAATAGACACATTACAAGAAACAACGAACGTCAATAAGTTTATGCAAGAAAGACAGCGAAAGGCTGTCACAATAGAAGAGCTAATCAAATGAAGAGTTTGATCCTGGCTCAGGATAAACGCTGGCGGAAACGTTGCATTATATGCTGGAATGGGTGTCATTGCATTAGCTGCAGTTGTAGCTATGATCTTCTTCAAAAAGAAGAACGCTTAATTTCAAAAAATTAAAATGAATTTTAAGAGCTTCCGTTAAAATGGAAGCTTTTAATTTGCGGTTATGTCATATAAATTAAATGAGATTTTAGCGTAATTTTCTAGAAAAAATCTGCTACAAACTCAATCAACCCTTGCATATATATATATATATATAT
>QQXM01000041.1 GCA_014610835.1 Erysipelotrichaceae bacterium 7770_A6 | reverse complement strand
CAAAAATAATATAAAAAAACAGCGTAATTATGCGCTGATGTTAAAGATGGCTTTACAAAGAGGTGTCAAAGACCCGAGTACAGAAAACATTAACACCAGAAGAAATTGAAGATTGTTTTGATCCAATGTATCACGTTAGAAACGTGGATACAATTTTCAAGAGAGTTGGTATTCTTTAATGCATAGGGCAGGTCAAATGACCTGCTTTTTTTAGATGTTCTTTAGATGATAAGATATCATTTTGTAGTAAAATGAGATGCATGAAGAAATTTTTGAAAGTGTTATTCGTGATAGCATTAATGATCTGTATTGGGATTTCTGCAAATTTTGCCTACTGGTGGACACAAAAAGGTGGAGAAGCATATTATCACTATATATATCGCAAACAACATGAACCATTTACATTTTCAAGAAAAACAAATACAGATTCTATTTATACAGAAGATGTGTTTATGAATACAATGAAAAAATATATCGATGCAGATGAAAGTGTTTTAGATGAAGTAAAAAATAATTCTTTTTGCATTCCTGGATTGAAATCTACTCGAACTCTTACAGATAATCAGGCAAATGAAATTTCAATCTGTACATCTATGACACCACAAGGTGTAGTATTCTCTGAAGACTATATTTTTATTTCTGCCTATTGCTGTACAAAACAGCACAATTCTGTGATTTATATGCTGGATAAAAATACAAAAGAACTCATCAAAGAAATTGTATTGCCAGACAAGAGTCATGTTGGTTCTCTTGCATACGATTCTTATCACCAGAATTTATGGGTATGCTGCTATGAAGAAACAAAGAAGGTTGCGTTTGTCTGTGCGCTATCTATTTCTGATTGTATTTCCTATGATTTTGAAGAAAAGTGTTTACCAGTTCGCTATACAATGCAGTATCAGATTGATACACAGAAACGATCTAGCTTTATGAATTATTATAATGGTTCCTTGTATATTGGATATTTTGAATCTAATATGAAAGCTGAGACAACGATTCAGGAATTTGAAATTACTGACGATGGTGGACTAAAAGAAACAGGGAATCTGATGAGTGATGTATATGATGATGAACCAGATGCCTATGCTTTGCCAGCTAGCTTATTCTACATTAATGGAAATGCACAGGGAATGGCTTTGGATGATATGTGTATAGCGATTACGCAATCGTATGGATCGATAGATCATTCTAGATTACGTATCTTTGAAAATACAAAAAATCAGGATGGAAATGTGGATGCTAGAGATGTCAATTATGTAAGTGGAATAGATCTTCCTGTTATGGCAGAAGACTGTTATATGGATGAAGATGGAAATCTGTATATCTGTTTTGAATCTGGAGCATATGCATATCGTTCTAGACCATGTGATCATGTTGACAGGATTGTTTTTATTCCTAGATGTATATTTGCAGAATAAATGCTAAAATATAAGAAGTTGAGGTATGTATGGCAAAATTATATTTTTACTATGGAGCAATGGGTTCTTCTAAAAGTGCAAATGCAATGATGGTTGCATTTAACTATCGTGAAAGAGGCCAGAAAGTTTTACTATGTAAAACAGGCGTAGATACAAGAGATGGTGCAAGAGTCATCAAAAGCAGAATGGGATTAGAAAGTAAATGTGAATTACTGGATGAAATCTGTCACTGGGACAAAGAAAAACTTGGCTCTTATAATGTTGTGATTGTTGATGAGGCGCAATTTGCCACAAGTGAACAAATTGATTTTTTAAGTGATATTGTTGATGATCTTCATGTACCTGTCATCTGTTATGGATTAAGAGCTGATTTCCAGAATCACTTATTTCCAGGATCACAAAGACTGCTTGAAATCTGCGATGAAATCAATGAAGTAAAAACAATGTGCTGGTGTGGTCATAAAGCAATCTGCAATGCAAGATATAATGCTGATGGCATTGTAAGAGAAGGTGCACAGGTGATGCTTGGTACAAATGATGAATATATTGCTTTATGTAGAAAACACTTTAAGGAAGGAAAATTACACCCAGATCAAGAGGTAGTTGGTTTAACGGATTAATAATATGTATTATTTGGAGGGATGATGGCAAATTTTCTTCTAATATTTTATATTGCTTCCGCATGTATTGATTCATACGCTTCAGAACATAATATGATGCGTAATTTTAAGCTTTTCTTAATGCCTGCATTAATGGCATATTTATCGTTTCATGCGAATCATGATGTTTTACTGTATATTGCTTTATTATTGTCATGGGCAGGAGATGTATATCTCATTAATAAAACAAAAAAGAATTATCAGCTGGGACTGATATCTTTTATGCTTGCTCATATATCATATGGTATTTATTTTATTCACCCGCTGCCGCTTACAAGTTTAATGTTCTGGGTTGGTGTTTTACTGTATGGAATTGCGGGTTGTCTTTACCTGAAGCTGATTCTTCCTGTAGTACCTGCTTCGTTTAAGAAAGCTACCATTGTGTATATGATTACGATTCTCTTTATGAGTTTGATGGCGTATGTCAATATGATCAAAACAATGAATATCTTGTCATGGCTTGGATCAATTGTGTTCTTGATTTCTGATACGCTGCTTTCTTATCAGACATATACAAAGTCACCACAAAGAGGTGTGATGGAAACATATAGTATTGCACAATTGCTGATTGTTTTAGGAGTTATTTATGCTTCTGGAGTATAAACACGCAGACAATGATGATATTGCATCTATTTTTGCTATACAGAAAAGAAACGTACAGCTTTATGAAGATCAGACAGTTGTTGATCTAAGAGAAGTTCTTCAACAGATGCAGAATCATCTGCAGGCAAATATTGAATCTTATACAAAGATTGTATGTGGGGAAAATGTTGTTGGATATTATCGATGTAAAGAGAGCTATGATTTTTCATATGATCTTTCTTTTCTATATATTCTGCAACAATATCGAAAGCAAGGGATTGGAACACAGGTGTTAGAGTATATCAAGGAAAGCTGTGAAGACCCACTTCAAATCATGATTTATCTCAGGCAGGTAGAAATCTATGATTTCCTGGTGAAAAGAGGATTTGTTGTACAAAGCCAGATTTCACGTTCAAAAATCAGTCTTAAATATGATAAAAAAAATAAGATCGGCTGATCTTATTTTTTATGATATAGACGTTTTTGAGAATATTCAGGATCAAACGTAACATTGACACCTAATCTTCTGAAGATATCCGCATCTTCTAGAGGTAATACAACTGTAGAATGTGCTTCTGATCCTTTCAATTCACTTAAGTGCTCCATCGCCTGAGAAACAAGTGGATTTGTTTTTTCTTTCATTGCCAGGGCAATCAATACTTCATCAGAGTGAAGTCTTGGATTGCGGTTGCCTAAGTTTTCTACTTTTAATTTCTGAATCAATGAAACGGATTCATGATCAATGAGATCTGTTTCCTGGTCAATATTGGATAGTGCCTTGATTGCATTAACAATACAGGAAGCACTTGGTCCAAACAAATCACTTGTTTTTCCAGTGACAAATCTTCCATCTGGCAACTGTAATGCCATTGCTGGAGAATGTGTTTCGTTAGCCTTGTTTCTTGCTCTTAAAACAACATCTCTGTCATTGACTGTTATACCACATTCATTCATCAGTACTTCAATTTTCTGAACAGAAGATTCTGGAAGTTTGTTCTGCTTATATTGATAAAGTGTCTGGTAGTAGCGACGAATGATTTCCTGCTGAGATGCTTCCTTTGCGGCATCCTCATCCGAGATGCAGAATCCAATCATATTGACACCCATATCAGTAGGAGACTTGTATGGAGAATCCTTCATAATCTTTTTGATGATACGATTTAGTACTGGGAAAATTTCAATATCTCGATTGTAGTTGACTGCTGTTTTTCCATATGCTTCTAAATGGAATGGATCAATCATATTAATATCATCTAGATCGCAAGTAGCTGCTTCATATGCAAGATTAACTGGATGGTGTAATGATAGATTCCAGACTGGGAAACTTTCAAACTTTGCATAGCCACTATGGATGCCATTCGCAGCATCATGATAGAGCTGTGAAATGCAGGTTGCCATTTTACCTGAACCAGGTCCCGGTGCAGTGACAACGACAAGATCTTTTGTTGTTGGAATATACTGATTTTTGCCGAGCCCTTCACTGGATACAATAAAATCTACATCTGTTGGATATCCTTTGATTGGATAGTGCAGGTAAGATTGAATTCCTGAATTTCTTAATGCATTTCTAAATGCATCAACGCCATTCTGATGTGCATATTGTGTAATGACTACACTGCCAACGTAGAGACCTAATTCCTTGAATGCATCAATCAGACGGAATACTTCCTGATCATAAGAGATGCCTAGATCACCACGTGCTTTTGAATTTTCTATGTTATTAGCATTAATACAGATGATGATTTCAACCTGTTCTTTGAGTTCTAATAAGAGTTTAATTTTATTATTTGGATCATATCCCGGTAATACTCTGGATGCATGGTAGTCCTGGAACATCTTGCCTCCAAATTCCATATATAATTTACCGTTGAACATTTGAATTCTCTCAAGAATTTTATCTCGCTGCATTGAAAGATATTTTTCTGAGTCAAAAGCTTTTTTTATCATGTTTTTACCTCGCCCCTAAAGATTATAAAGGAAGTTGTTCATTTTTTAATAAGAAATTTCATTTTTTTAGGGGAGATTTGCTTTTTTTCGTGAATATATATTTAGGAGGACAAATATATGAGAAAAATAGCAGTAGAAGTTGAGCAGCTGGAATCCTGTGCTGCTCGCATGGAAGAAAAAAATCAGGATTATCTGCATCATTGTGATTTGTTGTTTCAATCGGTAGAAACAATGTCGAATGCATGGAATGGAGAGGACAATCGTGCATTTACATCGCAGATTGCTTCTTACGAATCTAATTTCAGGCAGCTGCATCTTCTAGCATCACAATACATTGATTTCTTAAGAAACAGTGCACGTTCATATCGCAATACACAGCAGGAATTAACAAGCATGATCAATGCATTAGGAGGAAAGTAACATGGCTAATATTCAAATTTCTTTGCAGGAGGTGCAAGATACTGCAAACCAGTTGCGTTCGTTAAATATGTTAATGGACGAGGAATTAAATGCAATGAAGAGTGAAATGAATCGCTTAGACAGTTCCTGGATTTCAGATGGTTCTTTAGAAATTCGCAACAAATTTAATTTGTTTTCTTCACGTTTTGAGAAACAGAAAGAAACAATCAATCAATATGCTAAGTTCTTAGATTTGGCGGTATCTTCTTATGACACACTGGAAACAACGATTACATCGAATGCATCGGGCATGCAGGTCTAATACCGCTAGTTTCATAGTTATAGCGTGTATTTTTTTAACACTTGTAAGTGCATGTAAAACAAAAGAGATATCATCTATCACTTTATCCGATTGGATCATAATGCTTGATGAAGATGCAGGTATTGATTCATATTCGCAAAAGACACCATATTTTATCAATGTGAATAAAGATGATGTATGTTTTGATGCCGTACAGTCTGCAGTAGAGTGGGGCGTTTTGGAACAATCGTATGCTTTTGATCCTGATGAAGTATTAACGAAAGAATACTGTGCATATACATTAATGAATCTTGTTGGCAAAACAGATGGTGACATTAATATTAAGGATATTTCTGACTCGAATTTTAAAAAACAGATTGAAGCTGCAGTGAGCAGTGGACTCATGAAATTAGATCATCGTTCTATGTTTTATCCAAAACAGGTTCTTGATCGAGAGGAAGCAATAACGTATTTGCAAAAAGCCGTTACATACATTAACAACCGTGAAATTACAGAAACACATACAGAGATTACATGGAATCAGAATACAGATGTGAAAGAAATTGTACCTGTATCTTATGATGCCTCATCTTGTTCCATACAGATTGATGATCCTTCTTTACAGGAAGGAGATCTCATTCATTTTCAAGATGGTTCTGAAGAGCAGTATTTTCAGATTGAAAGAATAGATGATACAACTGCGTACTTGAAAGAAATTAATTTACTGGACTATACAGAAGATATGGATCTTTCCAGCAGTCAGGAATTGAATTTTGAAAATGCAGAAATCGTTGATGGTAAAGGGGAGATATTACAGGAAACATCTTTTACAAATCATTTGACACTGATGTCTACAAAACCTCTTCAAAGAACGTTTCATATTGGTGAATTTAATGTTGTGGTAAGTGTAAGCGGAACTGCTCTAAAAGCAGAAGTGAATAAAGTATTACCGTATGGTTCAAAAGTTTACAGTTCTTTAAAACTGAGTGGAATGCATGTTGATTATCAATGGAAAAGCAAAAAAAAAGATGTCAAAGATGCATATTTTAAAGTTAAGTTTTCAACCAATGAAAGTTTTGGATTAAAGAATGGTTCTTATAAAAATCTGTATGGAGATTTTTCAAAGGCTGACAGTCAGAATCTACTTTCTTCTTTACCGAAGATGTTTGTTGAAAAACAAGATGTTGTAGAAAGCAGTTTAGAATTATGCAAAATCAAAGTTCCCGTTAATGGTGCACCGATGATGAATGTATCTATTGGATTGCGTATGAATCTGTATGCTTCAGGCAGAGTTGAACTTTCTTTAACACAGAATTCTGAAATTGGCTGTGAAGTAAAAGATGGTCGGATGCGTATGATTCATACAATGAATCATACAAATATGAATCGTTTTAAAGCAAATACAAGAGCAGGTGCAGGTATTGACGTCGGTTTGAATCTAGCTTCGCTGCGTTTAATGGATGTGAGTTTAAATGCAGCTGCAGAAGCTTCTTTGAAAACATCACTGCATATTTATGAAAATGATGAGCATAAAGTGATTCCAACTGAAGTTGGAAGTGACGTGGTGGATGAAGTACTTGAAGGAAATTCTTCGATTCTTGTATGTAGTGATATCAATGCAGAACTTGTCTTATATCTGAAGATGAACAGTGCAAAATCACAGCTTGGAAAGCTTGGGCTTACAAAGAGAAATGATTTAGCAAAACTGTCTTTACTTCCAAAAGGGAAAACACATTTAGAGAATTTTCAATTTGTATCGAAATGTACGAGAAAAGACCGTTTGAAAGCAGCAAAGCTAGATTCACTTTCTGTCAGTAAGAAAATCCAGCTTGTAGACTATTCCTTTGTTGTACATGCAGGATACGTAAAAGCAATTGGTATCAAAGCATTGTCAGAAGGCTATACAAAAAATGATCTTGTATATACTTCTTCAAATACAGATATTGCCAGTGTAGATGCAGATGGAAACGTCAGTGGATTACAAAGCGGCAGTGTTGTTGTAACAGTGGCTACGAGTGATAAGAAACATTCTATTTCGTGTAATGTATTAGTGAGTGAAAAATAAAATATGATTTTATGGATCAGAGAGAACGATACATGTTATCCATATGTGTTGAAATACAGACAAGAAAAAATCATGATTTCTAACTATGCATTGACTGTTACAAAAAACAACACACAAGTGTATTTACGATCTGTACGGAATATTACATTAAGTAAAACTGTGTTAAACAATGAAGAAGTCTGTGAAATGCATAAAGGAAACAATGTAGTTGCACAATTTTTACTGCTCACAGAACAGAATGAAAATATCTACCATAAATATGCAATGAAAGATTGTATTTTGATTGGCGGAGAAAAACATTGTGATATTGTTATTCCTTCCTTAGCTGATGTTGTATTAAAAATTGATACAATACAGCGTCTCATCATTTCCTGTAGAGAATATCCATTTATTTCCTTTAACAAGAATGCATTTCTTCAAGATACAACATATCAATTTCTAGATGTCTTATGCATTCATGGATTACGTATGATCTTTATGGATGATGGTATCATGCTGCGTACTCTTGCAGATGAAGAAATTCATCTGCAGGAGTATGTTTCTCATAAAAAAGAAATGAGTTTTTCGCCTGAAAAGAAAATACGAGTGATTCAAAACCATGTGCCATCATACAATGATGAATTGCATTATGATATTCCATTACAATTAGAAGCAGTCTATCCTTCACATTTGCGCCCATTTCTTTTAGAAACAGGCCCTGCATTACTTATGTCCGCTGCTTCTTTATCTGCAGGACTATTTGCGGCATATCAAAGCTATATGAATGGAAGAGATGTGTATTCACTCATCCCGATGATTCTTCTGCCTTCTGTGATGCTTGTTTCTTCTTTATTGTTTCAGCCATTGAATCGTATGTATGATGCTCGTCAAAAGAAAAAAATAACCATACAGAATCAACAGAAGGAACAAGAATGGATTAATGCGTATCATATGTATTATGATTCTTTCGCATCTGCGTATAGAAAATATATGGATATGTATTTTCCTTCCTGTTCACTTCTAAAATATAAAATTGAAACGAAAGAAGATCGATACCTGCATTCTATCCATGATGGAATACAACTTCGTTTCTTTGATACAAAAGATCTGATTCATCAAAACGTTGATGAAAAACTTAAACAGACAAATGATGAAAATCTGTATCCTAAAATAAATTCATTTCATACATACCATAAGATTGCGATAAAAGATGAAGGAGAAATGTATCTAAAATATATCTTTCTGCAATTCATATATTTATATGACTGTCCATGTATTGTGTATGCGGATGCATTCTGGTTTAAGAAACATCAATGGGTTCGTCTTGTTCCGAACTGTCTGTATCATAATCAAAGAATGATTACTTCATCTTTCAAAGAAGTAAAAGAATTCAGTGAATGTCTGAAAGATAAAAAGTTTTTAACAATCATCATTGATCAAAAAGATCTTTTAGAAAATGAAGCAATGATTGTATTTACAAAAGATATTGATACAGTTCAGTGTGATTTAGCAATCGATATAGAAAATACATGTGCATATGACTATTTAACAAAGCAGCAGTGTTCTTTTACATATGATATATGTGAATTAGATATGCAATACCTCTTATATCATCTGCAGAAAGATTCGTGGATCATACATCAGAAAGAGCAGGATTTCTTTTCTATACAGAATATGGAAAGAGTAACAATGCATGATATTTATGAACGGTGGCATAGAAATGATATCAATGAAGGATTATTGGCAGTGATTGGCAATGACAAGAATGGAGAGCATATTCTATTAGATCTTAACGAGAAGAAGGATGGTCCACATGGATTGGTTGCGGGTATGACAGGCAGTGGAAAAAGTGAGCTGATTATTACGATGTTGTTGTCTATTGCATTGAATTATTCCTATGAAGATGTAAATTTTGCTTTGATTGATTTTAAGGGTGGCGGCACAAGCAATGCATTAAAATCATTGCCTCATATTTGTGGTACGTTATCAAATCTAGATACAAAGCATATGGAAAGAGCACTCGTATCTTTTCAGAATGAATGCATTGAACGACAGAAGAATATACAAAACATGAATGAAAGAAGTGTTCATCCAATTACAGATATTACTTCGTATCGAAAGCATCTTTTTCAATTCAAGGACATGCCAAAAATGGCAGACTTAGTGATCGTTGTGGATGAGTTTGCTGAAGTGAAAAGACTGCAGCCTGATTTTCTGCGAGATCTTGTTTCAATTGCACGCATTGGCAGAAGTTTAGGGATACATTTGATTTTATGTACGCAAAAACCTGCAGGAATTATTAATGAAGAAATCTGGGCAAATTGTTCATTTCAGATTGTTTTGAAGGTTGCAAGAAATCAAGACGCACATGAAGTAATTCATGAACCATTTGAAATGGATTGCAAAAAACCAGGTGATTTTATTTTGTACAGTACGTATCAAGGATTGGTTCATGGAAGAAGTGCATATGCTTCCAGTAAGACAAAACATGCCAATAATCGTGTCGATATATTGCATTTGAATGGGAGTGTACAATGTACCAACGATATCGAAGCAGAATCTCCATGCAGTGAGATTCTTCAAATATTTCAAACATCAATTCATGAGTCTATCAAACAATTATGGAAACAGCCATTAGAGAAACTCTCATATGAATCAGCATATCCACCATTTGTATTCGCAAAGGCAGATGATTACTATCATCGAGCATATATTGATTTATATTTGTATTCTAGTCAGAAAAGAAATACAGTATTTCTTTGTCCAGATTTAGATGCTAGAAAGAATTGTCTTTCTACGATCTTACATGTTCTTTTTGCTTCTATGCAGAAGGAAGAATTATTTGTGATTGATGATTTGCATTTCTTTGAGAAACAATGGCAGACAATTCACCCAGACTGGATTACACTTTGTGACAGTACAAATACAGAACTGGTTCATAATGTATTTTACTATCTAAAAAAACAGAAGAAGGAAAAGATTCTCTTGATTACAGATTTATCAAAATTTCTTCAGGAAGATGAACAATATCCTATGTTGTTTCATGAAATACTGGAACATGCTTCCATGTATGAAATGCATGTCATTACATTCGTATCTTCTTGTGATGCATTGCGCTATCGAGATCTTGTATTTCTAGAAAATCGGTATGTCTTGCATAGTGATACACTTCCACAGATACAACAGTTTTTAGAGACAGGTGAGAAGAAAATATGTTCTACTGTAAATGAAGGATTATGTAAAATGGATCATGTTCTTTCATTTCAGTTACTGGAAACATCTACTTCAAAACTCGTTCAACTTTTAAAACAGTCACATGCAAATACTAAGAAAACAATCATTCCATGTATGCCAGAAAGAATTGATCGTACACAATACAAAGGTGGAAAGATTCCATTAGGCATTTCCTATACAGACTACACATGGCTAACGCTTATGCCAACACAGTCAGTCTATATTGTTTCAATCTATAAAGAAGAATGGATTGCTTATCGTAAAACAATGCAAATATATGCGAAGTGCACAACAAGAAAAGATTCAGATGAAGAAGATGGCCAGTTGATCTTCCTTTCTTTAGATGAATATCGGAAAAAGCATGCAGAAGATCGTGATGTTTTGTATGTTGGTACGTCTTTTCACCAGCAATATACATTTCATTCCAGATATGAGGTAAAACATGAATATCAGGCAATCTATTTTCATGCATATGAAAGCAATCTTGTGAGGATATTATGATTATTCTATACATTGATGATGTCATTTATGAAGCAAAATATGAAGTACGTACAGATACAACGATATCGTTTTATGAACTGATTCATACATGCAGGAAAATGTTGTTTCGTGAAAAAAATCAGGAAGAACAGCTTGTTGTGTATGAAAAATATTCTCATATGGAATGTGATGTTGATGTATCTTTATCTACTTTGTTCATACAAAATGGAATGTCATTTTATGTGTTGTGATGATAAACTAGTTACTAGAGGTGATATAGTATGAAATTTGATGAGATGAAATATGAACGTCCTGATTTTGTATCCATGAGTCAGAAAATGAATGCGTATGTTGATCAGTTAGAACAGGCAGAAAATGCAGAAGCATTTTTAAAAACATTCTTTGCATTAAACAAAGAAAGAATTCATTTACAGACAATGATTATCTTGTGTCAGGTGCGTCATTCAATTAATACTGCAGATGCATTCTATGATGCTGAAAACAACTATTGGGATGAAACAACCCCAAAGTATGACAGTATTGATACAAGAATGATGAAAGCATGTATCAATGCTCCATTTAAAGAAGAATTGAAGAAAGAAATTCCAGAAACATTTTTCCAGCTGGGGGAATGTAAGCTGAAAGCATTTGATGAATCAATGATTCCAGAAATGATTGAAGAAAATAAACTCTGCACAGAATATGGAAAACTAAAAGCATCAGCACAGATTCCATTTGAAGATAAAATATATAATTTATCCGAAATTGCGGCTGTATCTCAAGATCTTGATAGAAATCGTAGAAAGAATGCATATGATGCTAAGATGAAGTTTTATGCAGAGCATGAAGCAGAATTTGATCGTATCTATGATGATATGGTGAAAGTTCGTACGAAAATGGCGAAGAAGCTTGGTTTTAATGATTATGTAGAACTTGCCTACTATCGTATGAACCGTCTAGATTATGATAGAAAAATGGTAGCAGGGTATCGTAAACAGGTTTTAGATTACTGCACACCTTTAGCAAGCAAGATTATCGAAAAGCAGAGAGTTCGTTTAGGACTGGATGAAGTTGAATACTATGATTTTGATTTGCATTTTAAGAATGGAAATCCAAAACCAGCAGGAAGTAAAGATGCACTTGTTGCTTCTGCAGTAAAGATGTACCACGAAATGAGTGAAGAGACTGGCAAGTTCATCGATGTTATGAATGATAATGACTTGTGGGATCTTGAATCTCGCAAGAATAAAGAAATGGGTGGATATGAAACTGAAATTCCTGAATATCATGTTCCTTTTATCTTCTCTAATTTCAATGGTACTAGTGGAGATGTTGACGTATTAACACATGAAGCAGGGCATGCATTCCAGACATACATGGCAACAGATATCGAAATTCCTGATGTCTGCTGTCCAACAATGGAAAGTGCAGAAATTGATTCTATGAGTATGGAATTCTTTGCGTATCCTTGGATGGAACTGTTTTTCCATGAAAATGCAGAAAAGTATAAATATGATCATCTTTCTCATACAATTACATTCCTTCCATATGGTGTATTAGTGGATCATTACCAGGAAGAAGTATATACACATCCTGACTGGTCTATGGAAGAAAGAAAACAATGCTGGAGAAAACTGGAAAAGATGTATGTACCATTCAAAAAATATACAGGCTGCGATATTTTAGAAAGAGGTTGCTGGTGGTATCAGCAGAATCATATTTTCCAGTCTCCTTTCTATTACATTGACTACACATTGGCACAGGTATGTGCGCAGCAGTTCTTCATCCGCAAAGATAAAAATGATGAAAACTACTGGAAGGATTATCTACACTTATTAAAGCTAGGCGGCACAAAATCTTTTACAAATCTATGCAAGGAAGCAAACATTAAAGTTCCATTTGAAGAGGGAACAATCAAAGAAATTATGGAATATCTAGATGAAAAGCTAGATTCTGTAGATGATTTAAAATTCAATGGATAAAAAAAGAGCTATATCAGTATGCTACTGGTATAGCTTTATTTCTTATTGTTTGTTTGTGAATGCTTTTAAGAACTCTTTTGTTCTTTCACTTACTGGGTGATTGAATAAAGCATCTGGTGTACCTTGTTCTTCAATAACACCTTGATCCATAAATACAACGCGATCAGAAACATCTTTCGCAAAACTCATTTCATGCGTAACAATAATCATAGTAAGACCTTCTTTTGCAAGATCTTTCATGACATTTAATACTTCTCCAACCATTTCTGGATCTAATGCAGAAGTAGGTTCATCAAACAACATAAGTTTCGGATTCATGCACAATGCTCGCGCAATCGCAACTCTTTGCTTCTGACCACCGGAAATTTTAGAAACAGAAGCGTTCGCAAATGCATCCATACCTACTTTTTTGAGGTACATCATTGCTTTTTCTTTTGCTTCTTCTCTAGAAATCTTTAATACTTTCATCTGTGGAAGAATACAGTTTTCAATGACATTTTTATTGTTGAATAAATTGAACTGCTGGAAACACATGCCAACTTTAGCACGGTATGCATTGATATCTTTTGTGTGAAGAATATCTTCATCAAATACTTTGATAATTCCATCATCTGGCTTTTCCAGAAGATTGATGCATCTAAGAAGGGTGGATTTACCAGAACCGCTTCGTCCAATCAGACATACAACTTCACCTTCATTGACATTAAAGTCAACACCTTTGAGAACTTCAAGAGATCCAAAGCTTTTATGAATGTTATGAATTTCAACGAGAGACATAATCGCTGTTTGCTCCTTTCTGTTCTTTTACTTCAATGTATGAAATACTTCTTGGTTCTGTAGAACTCATTGGAAGTGAAACTGTTGTATCATTGTTGAGCTTCTTTTCGATGAGGTTCAGAATCAAAGCACAAACACTTGTTAAGATCAGATACATCATTGCTTCTATGAAGTATACAGTTGTGAACTGGAATGTTGATCCAGCAATAGATTTAGACTGGAACATCAATTCTGTAATAGAGATGATCATTAATACAGAAGAGTCCTTGATATTAACAATCAATTCGTTGCCAATTGCTGGGAAAGCATTCTTAATTGCCTGTGGCAATACAACAGAGAACATTGTCTGTGCGTTTGACATGCCTAAGCTGCGTGCTGCTTCTGTCTGCCCGATATCCACTGCCTGAATTCCTGAACGAATGATTTCTGCCATGTATGCGCCAGTATTGACTGTGATAACAAAGCAGGCAGCAGTGAAGTTATTCCAGTGAATGACATCTAGCAATGCATAGTAGATAAATACTGCCTGTACCATCATTGGTGTACCACGGAAAATCGTGATATAAACAGTGATAATAAAATCGATGATCTTTTTGAAAATTCTAGAAGCTTTAGAAGAGGTAAGATCTAAGCGAATTGCTTTGATACCACCTACAACTAAACCAAGAATAAACCCACACCCCGTACCAATCAAGGCAATGATCATTGTTGTTCTAACACCTAGTAATAAGCTAGGTGCATATTTTGTGAGAATTTGAATAATTGCGTTTATATTCATGAATGATTATTCCTCGTTAGCAGGCTGACGATTGACAGCTTCTTCCATCCATGTATTTCTTGTATCTGTATCAATTGTCTTTAACGCATCCTGTAAAGCATTTAATAATTCATCATCATTCTTACGTACTGCAATAGATACAGAAGTATCAGCTTTAAAACCCTTGCCTTCAGCAAATCTAACGACTGCTAAATCAGGATTTGCGGAAACAACACCATTAGCAACTGGAAGTTCACTTGTAACTGCATCCACAGATCCAGCCTGCAAAGCCTGAATTGCTGCTGGGAATGTTTCTGCAGCTGGCATATGATTTACACCAGGAATCTGATCAATAACTTCATCATAGATTGTATTCATCTGACCTTGTACTGTAGCACCCTTGAAATCTTCAAGGCCTGCTGCACTTGTATATTGAGAATCCTTTTTAACAATGAGTACTTCTTCAGATACATAGTATGGATCTGTGAAGTTGACCTGCTGCTTACGTTCATCTGTAGCTGTCATACCAGCAATGACTGCATCAATCTGATTGTTATTTAATGACAGGATCAGATTATCCCAGTCAAGCTTAACGATTTCTACTTTCTTTCCAATCTTGTCAGCTAAGTTTTTAGCAACAACGACGTCATATCCATCACAATAGTCGGCAGATGAGATTGGCTGTGTGTATTCGCCTTCCTTTGTGGTGGACCAGTTGAATGGTGCATAGTTACATTCCATACCAACTCTAAGTGTATCGCTGCTGTTTGATGAAGAAGCTGCTGTAGAAGTTGGAGTGTTAGATGCACATCCTGTTAATAAAGCTGCGCATGCAAGTACTGTTAAACTCTTTCTGATTGTGTTCATAATATTTTCCTCCTAGAAATTAAATAAAACCGTATGCGATATTACATACGGTTTCTAACTTCTATGTACGTATCTAATAGCGCCACTTCTTGTTCGAAGGAGTGATATAGATATTTTCTATATCCCCACGTGAATCATTTGCCAATGACTGACGTTCGGCGATGATTGCCTTTCGCATGATTCAACGCCTGCCAGCTCCTCATGCTACTCATCTGCACCGCTACCTCTATATGCGATTTCATTTAATGACCAAAGTATACTACATAAATCAAACAAATCAACAATATTTTGTTATAATTTTTGTTATGGACGGAATTATTTTAGTAAAAAAACCAAAAGGTATGACTTCTTTTACTTGTGTTTCACAGGTGAAAAGACGCGTCAATGAAAGAAAAGCAGGACATTCAGGAACTTTAGATCCAAATGCAGAAGGATTTATGATCATCGCATTAGGAAAATGTACAAAGTATTTACCATATTGCGTCAGCAATCATAAACATTATCAGGCAACATTTGCATTAGGGAAAAGATATGATACACAAGATGTATGGGGTGAAGCTGTAGAAGAAAAGGCACCATCTATGCATACACAGGAAGAATTAGATGCAATATGTCATTGTTTTACAGGAGTTATCCAGCAGGTTCCACCAATGTACAGTGCTTTAAAAAAAGATGGAAAGAAACTTTATGAATATGCTAGACAAGGCATTGAAGTAGAAAGAAAAGCAAGAGAAGTAGAAATATCTTCTCTTTCTGTAAAGAAACTAGATGAAAATCTATATGCGATGGATGCAGTTGTATCCAGTGGAACATATATTCGAACACTCATTGAAGACTATTGTAAAGCAATGGGTGAACTAGGCTATATGACTTCTTTAAATCGATGCGGTATTGAACATCTTACATTAGAAGATGCCATAGAAATAGAAGATGTGAATGAAAACAGTGGAATTGATCCATTCAAGGTATTTGATCCTTCCTGGCCAGTCTTAGAGTGTGATAGAGTTGAAGATGTCAAGAATGGAAAGAAGATAAAACTTAACACAGATGAAAAACGTGTTATTCTAGTACATGGCTGTGAAATACTGGCAGCATATGAAAAGAAAGATGATGGGCTTTATCATAGCGTGAGAGGTTTGTTTTAATGCGTATTATTAAGATGGGAATTGATACAAAAAGAGTATATACAAATCCAATGTGTGCATGTATTGGATATTTTGATGGTATGCATAAAGGACATCAGCAATTGATTCGCCATACGATTGAAATGTCTAAAAGACTACATTGTGAATCTGCATTGATTACATTTGATCCAGATCCATGGGTAACTATCAAGCATATTAAAGATGTTAAGCACATTACTACAATGCGTGAAAGAATTAATCGTGCAGTAGAATATGGCATTCAGAATATTATTATTCTGCAGTTTACATCAGAATTTTCTCAATTGTCTCCAGAAGACTTTGTTAATGAAATTTTATCTAAAATTTCATTGAAGGGAATTGTTTGCGGGTTTGATTTTCATTATGGTGCAATGGGAAAAGGCAGTGCAGATACATTAAAACAGACAGAAGGTATTGAAGTAGATGTTGTAGAAGCCATTGAAGATGAAATGGGAAAGATTTCATCAACACGTATTTCTCAATGTATTGAAAGTGGAAATGTTGAAGAAGCAAATGCAATGCTTGGCTATCGTTTTCGTATCAGTGGAATCGTTGTACATGGAAGACATCAGGGACATGCCATTGGTTTTCCAACAGCGAATGTGCAATATGATTCAGAATATCTTCTTCCAAAAAGTGGTGTATATGCAGGATATGTCGTATTTGATAACAAGCGTTATGAAGCAATGATCAATCTTGGACATAATCCAACATTCAATTATAGAAATGACATGTCTTTAGAAGCACACATTTTAGATTTCAATCAAGAACTCTATGGCAGATACGTCGGTGTAGAGTTTATCCGTTTTATTCGTGATGAAAAAAGATTTAATTCCAAAGGAAATCTAATCATGCAGCTTGAACAGGATATTTTGAATACAAAAAAGATACTAAAAGAATATGAATGAACAGTTTTTACTTCAAATGCAGCAGATCCTCAAAGATGAGTATCCGGCATATTTAGAAAGCTTGTCGAATCCTCCAACAAGAGGATTTCGTATCAATCCTTTAAAAACAAACGAAAAAGATTTCTTTGAGAAAGTGGATGTTTCTCATACAAAAAGTCCATATGCAAAATATGGATACTATACGGATGACAAAAAATATGGTTCTATGCCAGAATATGCTTCTGGTGCTTTTTACATGCAGGAAGCAAGTGCATCGAGTGCTGTGACTGTCATGGATCCAAAGGGTGGCGCAGTGATACTGGATATGTGTGCTGCACCAGGTTCAAAGACAACAGAGATTCTTGAACTATTAGAAAATCAAGGATTGCTTGTTTCAAATGAAATTGACAAGAAACGCAGTCATATCTTACTGGAAAATGTTGAAAGAAATGGTGCCAGCAATTGTATTGTTGTAAGCAATGATCCGCTGCAGCTTGCAAAACAGTTTCCTGGCTTCTTTGATATGGTTTTATGTGATGCTCCATGCAGTGGAGAAGGAATGATGCGCAAAAATACAGAAGCTGTGGATCAATGGACACCACAGCTTGTAGAACATTGTGCTTCTGTTCAGAAAGAAGTTTTAGAAAGTGTATATACGTGTTTGAAAGCAGATGGTATTCTTCTGTATTCAACATGTACTTTGAATTTAAAGGAAAATGAATATCAGATCAAACAGTTTTTAGAACGTCATCCAGATATGCAGATGATGGATACAAATGTAAATTTTGGAAGACGCGCTTTGTGTGAAGAACATGACATTCAAAAAGCCATTCGCATCTATCCGATGGATCATGGTGAAGGACACTTTATCGCAAAAATGAAAAAGTGTTCTGTCACTGCACCGTGTTCTATCAAACAGCTAAAATCAGATTTAATTCCAAAGGAAATATTGTCTTTACTGAAAGATACAATAGAAGAAGTGTATCCATATCTGTATTTTAAGAATAACAGACTTTATGGTGGAACATATCCTTTTATTGATACAGGAAAATTACATTTATTAAGAAATCAGGTATATATTGGAGAAATGCTCAAGGGAAGATTTGAATTCTCTCATCATTTCTTTATGTCTTCATATTCTAAATTTAAAAACACTTATGAAATGAGTGATGAAGAAGTGAAAAGGTATATGCATGGTGAACAGATTTCAGCAAATGTTCAGAAAGGCTGGGTTGCAATGTGCTATCATGGTTTTGTAGTGGGTGGTGCAAAAAGTGATGGACATGCATTGAAAAACAAATATCCAAAAGCTTTTCGTACAAGATAGGTATATATGAACTTAGAATTATTTGATTTTATCGAAGATACACTTTCTTATTTTGAAAGAAAGAATCCTTCCTATGTATATGCACAGGGAAGAATTCTTGAAACATTTTCTCAATTGTATCCTTCAGAAAATACTGCAGTGATTCATTTACATACACGTATTAAAAGCAAAGACAGTCTGAAGGAAAAAATGATACGAAATCATTTCTATCTGGATTATAAAACTCCACAGGAAGCAATTGATAACTTGCATGATCTTGTTGGAATTACGGTCGAATGTCGTTTTATTCGCAATGAACATGAACTGTATCGTTCCTTGTTTTCTTATTTTGAAAGACAGAAAACAGGTTATGCGGTATGCAAGGAAAATGAAAATCTATTTTTGGATCTTTCTCAGCCGCAGCCGCAGCTGCAAAGAAATGGATTCACGATTTATCGCTTAGATGGCTATTATCTGTTCAATGAGGAAAAAATCAATTATGAACTGCAGATCAAGTCACTTGTTCATAACTTCTGGAGCAACATTGAACATGAAGTTGTCTATAAAAATCCTGACTTTGTCATGTATGATCAATTCAACAAAGAAATGCTTGGTGCAATTCGAGATAATTTAGATGTTGTGGATCGACAATTAGAAATCATGTATAAAGAAATCTCCAACCAGTCTCATCAGGCACAGATTGGTATGGATGAAAAAGGATTCAAGACATTTGTTGCTAGAAGCATCAATGAACTTGTGAATCGAAAGATGAAAGATTCCTTGGGATTTGCGACAGACTTTAAGAAGTGTTCTGCAATTCTTGCACAGTATATTTATGTAAGAGATTTTGTGAATGGCGAACACAATCAAGTGACAATGATTGATTACATGGAATTGTTGAATTACCTGAATGATTCAGAAATTGATTTCAAACAGAAAATTGAAATCAAACGAACATTCATACCAGAAGATCCATTTATTCGTAAAATGTCTGATTACTGGATCAATGAAATGAATCACAATTTCCTGTGGCATATTTTCTTCTGCATGTTATTTATTATCCGACCAGGAAATAATGAAGAAGATTTCATGGATTTTATCGATGTCATACGTATTTTAATCATCCAGCCTGGATGGTTCGCGGATTCGTTTATGAAAATGAGCGTAGAAGAAGGCGATAAAGTACGTGATATGCTGGAAGAAACATTAGCGAATGCACTCATTGATGCAAATACAATTGAAATTGTTCATGAAGATATGATGTATGAATGTATGCTTCGCTTCCGCAAAAAAGTAAATGCATTAGATTTATTGTATGATTCTTATGATGAATTGATGAAACA
Organism: Erysipelotrichaceae bacterium 7770_A6; assembly: GCA_014610835.1. Lineage (GTDB taxonomy): Bacteria > Bacillota_I > Bacilli_A > Erysipelotrichales > Erysipelotrichaceae > Bulleidia. Next base: position 9,728 of record QQXM01000041.1, on the reverse strand, counting down.
GGAAGCGTCAATCCGTTCATCTCTATATCACGATATTTATACAATCTTTCATTGAAATCATGTATAATAACAAAGAAGAGGTAATCATATGGCACAAGATTATGTAGTATTAAATGAAACAGATGAAATGGGTGTTGTCGCAATGAACAAGGCAGTATTTAAGAGCATTGCGGAAATCAGCATCAATGATATTGAAAATGCAGTGAGAATTCCAGAAACAACATTTACAAAACCATTATCTGTAAAGATTGAAGAAAACAAGCTTCATATTACAGCTTTTATTAAGCTGAAGTATGGTGCAAATGTAAAAGCAACATGCGAACTTGTACAAAACAAGATTTATGAAAATATTGAATTTATGACAGGATTTAAAGCGGCAGATGTCACTGTAAATGTCGTGGATTTTGAAATTTAGTATTGACATATTTTAATACTTATAGTTTAATATTTAAGTAATTTAAAAAACGGAAAGAAGAAGCACATACTTCTCACCTGATGTTTATAAAACCTGGGTAAGTGGCCGATAAGATCGTATAGAACTTTTAGGCAGGTGCGGCTTTAGTATCTGCTTTTTAATATTATGACAGGAGGTTTGCTTGGGAAAGGTTAAATTTAACAAAAACAGACACAAAGAGCCTACAGATATTGTAAATGAGGCTATCCGTGACAGAGAAGTGCTCGTCATTGGATCTGATGGAACTCAGCTAGGTGTCATGTCACGTCGTGATGCATTACAGAAAGCATATGACGAAGATCTCGATTTGTTGTGCGTTGCACCTAATGCACAACCACCAGTATGTAAGATCATTGATTATGGACGCTATCGTTTTGAACAGCAGAAGAAAGAACGAGAAGCTAAGAAGAATCAACAGACTGCAGAAATGAAATCCTTACGTGTATCACCAGTAATCGATCAGCATGACTTTGATACAAAGGTTAAACGTGCAAAGGAATGGTTGAGCGATGGACAGAAGGTAAAGATTGACATGCGTTTTAGAGGACGTATGATCACTCGTCAGGAAGTTGGTAAACAGGTATTGGATAAGTTCACTGAGCAAGTCTCGGATGTTGCAGATGTAACAAAACCACCAATGTTGGAAGGAAATACTATGTCTGTTACATTCTCACCTAAGAAAGGAAAATAAAAGGAGATTGTTATGAAAGCAAAAGCTAGAAAGCCAAAGAAGATTAAAATGAAGACAAAAAAGACTTTCGCAAAACGTTCTAAGTTAACAGGAACAGGAAAGTTAAAGGTACAGCACAACTACGTATCACATTTCGCAGCAAATAAGACTCACAAGCAGAAGATGCATCTTGCTAAGTCTACTACTGCTCACAGCACAGATTTCAAGCGCGACAAGCAGCTTTTACAGGGTTAATAGGAGGCTAAGAAGAGATGAGAGTTAAAGGAAGTACACCTACACGTAACAGACGTAAGAAGGTTTTGAAACTCGCTAAGGGTTATTTTGGATCAAAACATCTTTTATACAGAACAGCCAATGAACAGGTAATGCGTTCTCTACGTTATTCCTACATTGGAAGAAAACAGACTAAGAGAGAAATGCGTAAACTTTGGATTGCTCGTATCAACGCAGCAGTTAGACAGTATGATTTATCATACTCCAAGTTCATGCATGGTTTAAAGCTTGCTAACATCAACGTTAACCGTAAGATGCTTTCTGAAATCGCTATTCATGATGAAAAGGGATTCAAGGATCTTGTTGACGCTGCTAAGGCTCAGTTAGAAAAGTAATTTACTAGAATGAGGGAAACCTCATTCTAATCTATGGTGCGTTGGTGAAGCGGCTTAACACATTGCCCTCTCAAGGCAACATTCACGGGTTCGAATCCCGTACGCATCACTTTTGAAATGGTAGAAATACCATTTTTTTGTTATAATTTCTATTACGAGGAAAATTCTATGACTTATACATTTCATCTAGATACAGATCCATTGCTGATGGACAGTTTTGTAGAAAATCATGAACAAAACAGCTTATATCAATGTTCTAAATGGGCAGAAGTAAAAAATAACTGGGATCATTTTTTTACTTCATGCTCAGAAGGAGATAAAATTGTTGCGACAGCTTTAGTACTGAAAAGAAAAATGCCATTTGGTAAATGTTTATTTTATATTCCACGTGGACCGGTTATGGATTATCACAATCCAGAGCTTGTTTCTTTTTTTCTGGACCATCTTTTTTCACTCGCAAAGCAGCATCATGCGATTGCATTGCGTTTTGATCCAAATGTTTTTTCAAGAAAATATCCATATAAAGAAAAAGATCAAGATCATCCATTAGAAAATGAAGAAGTTATAGCCTTGTTAAAACAACATCATGCACAACATTCTGGATATACAATTAACATTGAAGAAACAACACAGCCACGTTTTAATGCTTCTATGACACCACAGGATTACATGAAACGTATTGATAAGAAAGTACGTCAATCGATTGCGACTTCTGAAAAGAAAGGTGCTCAATTTTATGAAGGACATCAATATATCCATGAATTTGCACAGGCAATGAAATATACAGAACAAAGAAAAGGCGTAGCTTTAAGAAATGAAGAATACTTTAAAAGAATGGCGGATGTCTATGGCGAACAGTGTATTATTATGGTCGCAAAACTGAATTTTCCAAGACAGATTGCTTATTTAAATGAAACAATACAAAAAGCACAACATGATTTAGAAGCAACACCATATGAAAAACAAAAGAAGAAATTTCAAAAGACAATCGATAATGCTTTCAATGAATTATCCAAATTGAAAGAAGAATATGAGAAAGAAGGAAAGGATGAGATCATTCTTTCTGGTAAACTTGCAATCTTCAATAAGAATCGTATGGAATTTGTATACGCTGGCAACAACGCAGAATATTTAAGAATGCGTACGATTTATGCATTATATGGAAAGTATTTTGATATTGCTGAAGAAAAGAATATCCCGTATGTTTCGATGGGTGGAATTGAAGGAACACTGGATGATGGTTTAACAAAATTCAAGTCCAGCTGGTGCATGGATGTAGAAGAATATATTGGGGAATTCAATATTGTGTTAGATCAAGTTGTTTATACGCTATTTGATAAAGTCTATCCATGGGTATTAAAGCAAAGTACAAGATTAAGAACAGGGAAAGAGAAAGTTACAGTAAGACAGTGAGTACTACTGTAATTTTTTTATCAAACAGTACAGTCTTTTCGTATATACTTTGCTAACTGTACGATGAAATACTATGAAAATATCCATTATAAATGAAAGATATTTGTAATATTTTCTGAAAGTGACATGAATCTGAAAGCGCTTCTTTCAAAAAAAGTAAATAATTTATAAAATTTTAATATCATGTTTTCATTCAAAGTACTATAATATTTCGCGCACAAAATGAAAGAAGGAAGAATATGAATTATCAATTTCATCTATCAACAGATGCATCACAATTTAATACATTTGTAATCCATAGTGATCAGAATAATCTATTCCAGTGTACACCATGGGCAGATGTTAAAAATAACTGGGAGCATTTATATGCTTCTGTAACAAATGAAGATAAAATCGTAGCTACCGCAATGGTATTGATTCGTTGCCTACCACTGCATAAAACACTATTCTATATTCCTCGTGGTCCTGTCATGGATTATGACAATCATGAACTTGTATCGTTTATGATTGAACATTTAAAGAAAGAAGCAAAGAAACGTCATGCGATCGTATTACGTTTTGATCCTGCAGTTCTATCTTGCAAATATGCATATAAAGACCGTAATGAACAACATGAATTTCATCATCAGGATGTTATTGACTATTTAAAATCTATAGGCTGCAGACATAAAGGTTTTACAGTAAATATCAGTGAAGCAACGCAGCCTCGTTTTAATGCAGAAATGGACGTTACACCTGATTATAGAGAGCATCTGGAGCATAAGACTGCAAAATGTATCCGTGCTGCAGAACATAAGGGAATTGAAGTCTATGAAGGAAAAGAATATATTCATGACTTTGCAAAAGCAATGCATTATACAGAAGTGCGTAAACAGATTGCATTAAGAAATGAAGATTACTTTAAAAATCTGATGGATGTATATGGAGATCATGCAATCTGTATGGTCACAAAACTAAACTTCAAAAAACAGCTAAAGAAGCTAGAAGAATCTATAAAGGATATTCAGACACAATTATCATCCGAAACAATCAAAAAGAAACAGAAGAATCTGTTGCTGCAGCAATTGAAAAATGATGAATCTGAATATGATAAATTAAAGAAAGACTATGAAAGAGAAGGTAAGGAGGAAGTGATTACCTGTGGTATTTTAGCAGTCTGTAATGAATCTTTAATGGAATTATTCTATATGGGGAATAATCCTGACTATTTAAGAATGTATTCTAGCTATCTGCTATATGCAAAGTGTCTGGACCGTTGCGTTGATTTAGGAATTGAACATTGCAGTTTTGGCGGAATTGAAGGAACTTTGGATGATGGCTTGACATTGTTTAAGTCTAACTGGATCATGAATGTGGAAGAGTATATTGGTGAATTCAATGTTGTATTAGATCCATTCATGTATAAGATGTTTGATGAAATCTATCCAAAAGTACAATCACTCAGTGCTAAAATAAGAGGCAGGAGTTAATATGAAGTTTATTGAAAATGTAGAAAGAGATAGATTTAATGCATTCGCAATCAACCATGCATTAAATCATTATTCAAAAACAAGTTACTTTATAGATTTTAAAAAGCCTGAATTTTATGATGGTGATCTTTTAGGGGTTGAAGATGATGAAGGAAATTTGATTGCGACTGCTTTGATGCTTCATAAAAAAACAAAGTTTCCATTTTCTCAATTTTCTTATATCCAGTATGGATTTAATCTAGATTATGAAAATAAAGAACTATTAGAATTTTTTATGAATGAATTAAAAGAATATGCGAAAAGGAAGGGTTCTTTCTTTTTGCGTATTGATCCAAATATTACAAGACTTGAACATGAAAAAGATGGAAAGATCAAAGAAAATGGTTTTAATCATGAATATGTAACTGCTTTATTCCAGAAATGTGGATATACACACCTTGGATATAACTATGGCTATAGCGGAAACTGGATGTCTCGATATACATATCGATTAGACCTGGATCAGCCTTTGAATAAAGTCTTAAAAGGCATTAAAAGATGCTCTCAGTACAATAATAAAAATGAACAGAGAGATGTGCATGTACATAAGGCAACAATAGATGAATTACCTGTTCTTTGTGAAGGACAGGAAGAACTTGCCAAAAAGCTTGGCTTTGAACCATATGGTCTAGCTTACTTTCAGAAACTATGGAAATGTTATGCACCATATGTACATTATTATGTAGTTTCAACAAATTTTCATACAGCGAAATGCAATCTTGAAGCAATTGTTGAACAAGATGAAAACAAGCTGAAAACAATGAAGGATGAAAATAAAAAAGCACCAATCATAAAAAGTATTGATGCGATGAAAAAAGAAATCCAGGAAATTGTTGATCAAGGTTTAGATGTTGATCAACAGGTGGCATTAGGTGCAAAGTTTATCATTATGCAGGGTGTTAATGTATGGAATGTGAATATGTATACAAAAAAGACACTGATGAATTTTAGAGCCGCATTTGCACTACATCGCTATGCAATTGAAGATCTATACAATCAAGGAGCAAAAACATATGACTTTGAAGGAATTTCAGGTTCATTAGATCCAAAAGACGAATATTATGGTCAACAAGACTTTAAAAAGAGTTTTGGTGGAGACTTCTTAGAATTTCTGGGGGAATTTGATGCGGTATTTGATCAAAAAAAATATGACCTGTGGTTTAAAACAGATCATATGTATCGTAGAGTGCGCAGAAAATTAAGATATATCTTTAACAAAAAGTAAGCAATGTCTGCTTACTTTTTCTTATATCTGACTGCCCAGTACTTTCTTTTCACATGGTTGATTGCACGCTTTTCAAAGCGGAAACGCTTCATTCTTGACTCGTTGCGTACGTAGTCAAACTCACCAATTCTTTCGATGTATTCAGGCCCGAATGAGCTCTTATAGACGTATAGACCATATTCTGGATCATCTTCTGTTGTAACTCCAGAAAAGCCAACCATATCGTAATCTGTAACGCCATGGTCATACATATCACACATCGCAAAGTAATGCAGGTTATCAACTGGACGGATGAAGTTGAATTCTTGATGATCATTGTATGTATATAGATCCCAGCTTTTATTCGCAAAACGAATAAATAGACCACAGGCAATCACTGCAGTATCGCCATGTTTATCTCTCAGCTGTTTTGCACGTTCAATATTGTTTAATGCGGCTTCTTTTGCTTTTGCATCATTTTTATATTTCTTTGTTTCAAGCTCAGCACTCATACCATCGATCATGCCTTTTAAATCAATTGTTGTTTTGTAGAGAACACAATGTTCTTTAAAACAATCCATGAGATTTAAAAAGAATTGTCTGTTATGTGGTGCAAATCCATCGTTTTCACAAAGTTGATGTTCCAGGCGCATTAAATCATCAATGTCATTTTCATTGCCGATTTCAGTAGATACATGCCATGTTTTATGACGGTTGATTGCTCTACGTCTTTGAGGAATAAAACGCTTGAATACTTCATCTTTACCACAGGACAAATCAACGATTAAAGTATAGCGGTTTGTCCAGGAACCATTGTATGCGTATCCATAACCTTTGTGTGTGTAGCCATCTTTTTTGAGATCTTCAGTAACACATTCATTATTGAAACCTTCTAGAACATTTCCCTTAATATCATGAGGGCAGCGAACAACATTTGGATCAACTCTTAAAAATAAGACATTCTTTTCATCAGCATATTTTTTTAACAGGTTAAAAACTTCATTTCTTTCATTCGGGTTGTCATAGTTGATACAAGGTCCCCAGGGAATATATGCATATGGATGATGCAGCCAGCTGCCAAGTAATACCATCGCTGTACCGATTAAAGTATCTCCTTCATAAAAGCCTAGCATTTCATATTCTAAATGATCCGTTCTCTTTTTATATTCTCCCCACATGCTTGTTTTCATGTAATGAGAATATGGATGCTTTTCTACAAAAGCATCAAATAGATTTCTATCAGTAATCTTTTGGATTTTCATTATTTTACCTCGCATGAACTATTATATAACAAAGAAAAAGAAAAACCACAGCGTAGCTGTGGCTTATGCTTCTAATTGAGTAATAGAAGAATCTAGTCTTCTTAAAGTTTCTTCTTTGCCTAGGATTGCTGCAATCTCAACAGCACCACCAGGTGTGAACTGCTTGCCAGTAATAGCTAAACGAAGAGGGAAGAGAATGATTCCATTCTTTACTTCCAGCTTCTTAGGCAATGCAAGAAGTGTTTCATGTAAAGCTTCTTCAGACCAGTCTGTCTGATTCTCTAAAGCTGTACGGCATTCCTTGAGTGCCATTAAAGCAACTTCTGGATTTGTTTTCATCTTCTTGTTGTTGTAGAGATCATTTTCGTATGCTGGGAATGTATCAAAGAAGTCTAGCATAGGTGGGATATCAACAAGTGTATCTGCTCTTTGCTGAACAACTTTTGCAATTGCCTTCTTATCAAAGTCACCCTTAACAGCTTCATCAATATATGGCTTTACTAATGCATAATAAGAATCAAGATCCATATTACGCAGCCATACACCATTCATCCACTTTAATTTTTCTGGATCAAAGATTGCTCCAGAAGTACCGATATGTTTAACATCAAATGCCTGTACAAGTTCATCTAATGTAAAGATTTCTCTATCTTCACTTGGAGACCATCCTAGTAAAGCAATGTAGTTTAAGATTGCTTCAGGAAGGTAGCCTTTCTTTACAAGATCCTGGAAGGAAGCATCACCATTTCTCTTAGAAAGCTTGGAATGTTCATCCTTCATAACAGGTGGACAATGAATATATCTAGGAATATCCCATCCGAATGCATTGTAAATGAGGTTGTACTTAGGAGAAGAGGATAAATATTCCATACCTCTAACAACATCAGTAATACCCATGAGATGGTCATCAATTACATTTGCAAAGTTATATGTAGGGAAACCGTCACTCTTGATTAAGATCTGTTCATCTAATGTTTCGTTTTCAACAGTAATCTTTCCAAATACTTCGTCATCGAAAGAAGTTGTTCCTGTTTCTGGAATTGTCTGACGGATAACGTATGGCTCTCCATTCGCAATTCTCTTTTCACATTCTTCGATACTTAGATTCTTACATGGATCATCATATTTAAAGCTTTCACCACGTGCTTCCTGTAATTCACGCTGTGCATTGATCATTTCTTCATCACAGAAGCAATAATGAGCGCCGCCTAATTTGATTAATTCTTTTGCGTATTTTAAATAGAGACCGCTCTTAACTCTTTCAGACTGAATATAAGAACCGTAGTCACCACCAACATCTGGTCCTTCATCATGGTTTAATCCACAAGCTTTCAATGTGTCATAAATAATATCTGTAGCGCCTTCAACAAGTCTTCCCTGGTCTGTATCTTCAATACGAAGAATAAACACACCATTTGGATCTTTTTTCGCAACTAAATATGCATACAAAGCTGTTCTTAAGTTTCCAATATGCATGTATCCAGTTGGAGATGGTGCAAATCTAGTACGTAATGCCATATTTATCTTACTCCTTTTTATAAATGCTCAATTATTTTACTCTGAAAATGAAATGTATTCAATGTAAAATAGGGAAGCAATACTAGAAATAGCTGATAATTCAGGGAAATTTATAAAAATAGTCTGGAGAAAAATCTTAAATGAATGAAACACTAATGATAATGTTCTGATAAAGTAATAGTATTCACAATCATGTTAGAAAAATACATTTATATAACAATAAATTTGAGCAACAGTTTACATGAATATTAACGATGATACGAGATCATAATCTTTGTAGAAAATGACGGACAAGTATGAAGCAGTGATTAGAAAAATAAAGTCTTCAAACAAATTCATATACAAACGTTACTCATCAAAAAAGAAATGACAACAAGAAAAAGAGGTATTAAGCTCTGTATTGTTCTTTGTCAGCGGAATGCTTTTTACACTTGGAGTTCTGCAACATTCTATCGCAAATCTGATTTCATCTTTGGACGATGTTGTTTATTGCTGCTGTTTGTATTAAGTAATATGGCAAATGATAAAAGTAAGCGGTATAAACAGCAGAATACTTGGATCAAAGAATCCTGTACACGTATTTGTGGAGCAAATCCAAAGGATTTTGTGCAGGAGTTCAAAGATGGATGTATGGTGTTTGGTATTTCACAGGCAGAAGCTTTCAGATAAGCAATGACAATTGATAGAGTAAAAAATAAATCTAATCAGATGTTTCTGATATTTGTATTTGTTATACAAAAAAGTGGGACTCCTTTTACCATAGCAGGATACCACTTTGTTTTATTATCATGATATATAATTCATCTAAATACAAAAAAGACCAACTTTTCAGTCGGTCTTAATATGGCTGGGATAGAGAGATTCGAACTCCCGAAATGACTGGTTCAGAGCCAGTTGCCTTACCGCTTGGCTATATCCCAACAAGCAATTACTATATTACCAGCAACATAAAAGAAATGCAAGCATTATTTTAAAAAAATCTAAAAAAAATGTTACTATTCACCGATAAATGAATAAATATAAAAGCTGTCAATAGCAGTTATCCACAAAATAAAAAATTTTTCAGAAAA
>QQXM01000224.1 GCA_014610835.1 Erysipelotrichaceae bacterium 7770_A6 | reverse complement strand
AAAAAATGTTATGAAAATATCATTTTTTCTTTTATTTATGCAATTATTTCAATGTGAATGATCTATTAGGAAGCGGTATTACTATTTTTGAACATATTAAAAGTATCAGGTCTACCATGTTCCTGAAATTTTTGAATCCATATGATCGATGTACCAGTAAGCTTATTTTGTTAAATTTGACAAAAATAATATAAAAAAACAGCGTAATTATGCGCTGATGTTAAAGATGGCTTTACAAAGAGGTGTCAAAGATCAGGGCATGGTAGTTTCTGCTGAATGGTTTAAAACTTGTAATTAGAAAATGGCAAATGAAAATATTTTTGAAAATTACAGAAAGAAAAAAATAGAAAGCTAAATATTTGCTAAAAAAGACAAATAAAAAATATTTGGCTATATTAGCAAAATGGTGAACATATTTTAATATTGTACGAATATATGGACAGTAACAACAATTAAGCAGCATT
>QQXM01000223.1 GCA_014610835.1 Erysipelotrichaceae bacterium 7770_A6 | reverse complement strand
CACAGATCAGGAAGAAGTGCATGTGTTCTGTGGCAGTGCGTGCAGAAGACACGCTGTACTCTGATAATGATGAATTCAGGGCAGTCAGGTACACAGATTCTTCTGGGATAGCGACCGTAAAAGACAAGAGAGCAGGATCCACAGAAAGGACAAGGAAAGGAAGAAATACAGGAACAGATTCTTCTGATTTCAGAATCATACTGTGTTTGAGAAATGATATTGCATTTTGATGATTTAAAAGATATCATGTAGTTGTTTGAAAGACAGCAGAAGACTGAGCGGCAA
>QQXM01000222.1 GCA_014610835.1 Erysipelotrichaceae bacterium 7770_A6 | reverse complement strand
AACGTTGATTTTCCTTCAAGACCTCATGAACATCATATTATTTTACAATATGTCAAAACCTCAACCAATTTTGGATATTCCTTTTTCTTATGTTTGTATAACTATTTTATAACTATAGACTATGATATTTATCAATAAATGTTATAATACCAAAGGCTTAGAAAACTAAGCTTGCTTAATGAAACCACCAATACTAGTCTCCCTATAACAAGTATTGGTGGATTTTATTTTATGTCCATTGAAATAGCTGTTTAATTTGGCTCTTCTAACATAGAAATGGGTAAAAAATGTTATGAAAATATCATTTTTTCTTTTATTTATGCAATTATTTCAATGTGAATGATCTATTAGGAAGCGGTATT
>QQXM01000221.1 GCA_014610835.1 Erysipelotrichaceae bacterium 7770_A6 | reverse complement strand
TAAATTATGGCGATTTTCTTTTGACTAAAATTGGCTGTTTCCGACTGACACTTTTTGGTGATTTTCTCCTGACCCTAACACCTCAAAGACAAATAATAGTGGAAATGACAGGGACATTATCTTGAATAAAACAGTAAAGAATAGTAAAACAATTCCAGAACAGTAAAGAACAGTAAAAGGAGAAATGTATGTCAAACCCGTTTACATTGGTTTTTGGGAATCTTGTTCGTGATTAAGTTGGAAAATCTGATTTGCTGTTCGTGATTAAGTTGGAAAAAATTCATCCCGGCATGTCATCATTCCACAAAAAAAAGGAAGAGACTTTTATGCAATGTCATTAAGTTAAGCAAAATCAATAATATAGGGTTTTACCTGGCAACAGGTAAGGCTCTTTTTTTGATGAAATATT
>QQXM01000220.1 GCA_014610835.1 Erysipelotrichaceae bacterium 7770_A6 | reverse complement strand
TTTTCTGAAAAATTTTTTATTTTGTGGATAACTGCTATTGACAGCTTTTATATTTATTCATTTATCGGTGAATAGTAACCGAATTTACATAGATTCTTTGATATCATTTTTCAATATTGTAATATTCGGGTCTTTGACACCTCTTTGTAAAGCCATCTTTAACATCAGCGCATAATTACGCTGTTTTTTTATATTATTTTT
>QQXM01000040.1 GCA_014610835.1 Erysipelotrichaceae bacterium 7770_A6 | reverse complement strand
AGACCTTTTTACTCATATATATTATATCATAAATAAAGTGCAAAATATGGCTTATTTATGCGAAAATATATTGTTTTATAACAGCACAGAAATCAAGAGAATAGAAGAGTACATCAGTTAACAGTAACGCTGAATTCACCACCGCCCTATGAGGACGGCGCACTCTTCTGAATTGCTAGTAGAAAGATAATACAGAATCAGGATCATTGATTTGCTTTTCCACATTAATTTCACTCGCATGTTCGTTCAATGCAAGCCATGGTTTCACATCACTGAATCCACCATATTCACTACTGTTCCAGCACATTGGAGATCTTGTATTATCTCTACTTCTACGATTCACAAAATGTAATGCTTCTTCTTTAGAATAGCCCTCTTCTAATGCACGCGTATATTGGTTATGTGAAGAAATATCATCAAATTCATCAATGGGTGATCTTTCATTATTGATCATTCCAATTTCCTCACCTGCATAGATATACGGTGTAGATTTCAAGAACATCAATAAACTACCTAACAGTTTCGCAGCTTTACCATTTCGATCTGCAGGATTCTTCACAAGACGATTCAATGATCTAGGCATATCATGATTTTCATGGAATGCACCAGCCCAGCCAAGCTTATTAATTTCAATTTGAGAAGCAAACAATGCATCTTTATATGCTTTGATAGACCAATCCTGATCTGGGAACCACTCTTCATTCTTTGTGATATCCAGATTTGAATACATAAAGTCAAACATCATAGAAAAGCATCCTGTCTTTCCAATAAATGTTTCTAATTGATCACATGGTACATCTACAGCTTCAGCAACTGTCATACATTGATGCCTGTCAAATGTTTCTTCTCTCAATTCATGGAAGAAATCTTCAATTCCTTCTTTATTTCTACAGAACTGGAAGCAGGCACTCAATCCATCAGCACCATCCACTTCGCCATCACACCATCTCTGATCTTTCTTGATAAAGTTGATTGCATCCACTCTAAAGCCAGAAATACCTTTATCCAGCCACCAGTTGATCATTTTATAGATATCCTTACGCATTTCAGGATTTTCCAGTTCAAATCTGGCTGTTTCTTAGCAAATGCATGGAAATAATACGTATCTTCATTTTCAACCTTTTCCCATACAGATCCACCAAACACACTTCTCCAGTTTGTAGGTGCATGACCATCTACGCCCTTCTTAAAGATATAGTAGTTTCTATACTTGCTGTCTGGATCTTTCAATGCTTCCTGAAACCATGCATGTTCATCAGAAGTATGGTTGATAACAAGATCCATTAAGATGCCAATGTTTCTTTTCTTTGCTTCCGCAATCAATGCATCCACATCTTTCATTGTTCCATAATCTTCTAACATGTCATAATAGTCAGAAATATCATATCCATTATCAGCCAGAGGAGATTTATACATTGGACAAATCCAAAGCATCGTAACACCAAGATCTTTTAAATAATCTAATTTACTAATGATACCTTGAATATCTCCAATACCATCATGATTGCTATCACAAAAACTTCTTGGATAGATTTGATACACTACTTCTTTCTTCCATCATTCACTTATTATATATTCCTCAATTCTTTCTGATAGTATTATACAATTCAAACTCAAATGTGAGTAGAATTCATTTTCTAATTTTTACTTCATACTATATACTTTATTAAAGAAAGGAAATTTCAGCATGAAAAAGAAGTTATCATTCGCAACAATTACAACCATCAGTACTGCTTTATGTATTGTTATGTTTTTTGTTTGCAGTTACTTGTTTGACCATCAAATCTTATTTACAAACCAATGCAAGTCCACATGCAATTATTTTGATAACATCGAACAACTAATCATTCTTCTCGCATTGCTTGATCCAATCATTTATGCAATTTTTGTTTATTTGTTACCAGAGCACAGTAAAAAAGTACACAATAAAACAAATACAACATTAAAAAGAATATTGCTTATCTTCCTATCGTTTCTCTGGATTGGTACAATTCTTTTTACATTATTTTCTTATGTATCCTCTGCTTATCCTACTTTAGGGATATTTGCCGCGTATGCATTTCCATTTCTATTTCTCATTTCAAGTTTCTATTATTTAGCAGGCAATCATTCATAAGCAACATAAAAACGCCTCTATCTAGAGACGTTTTTGTTATTCTTATTCAGCTTCTTCTTTTTTGTAATCGTCATACACGTTAGATACTGGTGTATGGTTTTCGATTGCATCAATTGTATTTGCTAACATATCAGCAACGGATAATACAGTAACCTTGTCTGTCTGTGCTGCTTTTTCTTTAGAAAGAGCAATTGTATCAGAGATAACCAATTCCTTGATAACAGAATTTTCAATCTTCTGCATTGCATCTCTAGAGAAGATACCATGAGTAATACCAACGTATACTTCCTTAGCACCATGATCCTTTAAGATCTGGCAGCCAGCACATAATGTACCAGCAGTATCACAGATATCATCAACAACGATACAAATCTTTCCTTCAACATCACCGATAACATTCTGTGCTTCAACCATGTTTGGCTTTGGTCTTCTCTTATCAATGATAGCGATAGGTGCATCTAAGATATCAGCTAATCTTCTAGCACGAACAACTCCACCATGATCAGGTGAAACTACACATACAGAATCCTTAGGGAAGTTCTTTTCAACAAAGTATCTTCCAATCATAGGAACAGCTGTTAGATCATCAATTGGGATATCAAAGTAACCCTGGATCTGAGATGCATGCAAATCAAATGTAATAACTCTATTTGCACCAGCTACTGTTAATAAGTTAGCGACTAGCTTAGATGTAATTGGCTGACGTGGAGCAGCTTTTCTGTCCTGACGTGCATAGCCATAGTAAGGCATAATAACATTAATTTCACCCGCAGAAGCTCTCTTACAAGCATCGATGCAGATCAATACCTCCATGATATGTTCTGTAACTGGTGTACATGTAGACTGTACAATGAATACAGATCTTCCTCTAATTGATTCCTGTGGTTCAACAAGAATTTCTCCGTCTGCAAAGTGTTCAACCTTGATCTTACCAAGTGGAAGATTTAACTTTTTGCAGATTGATGCTGCTAAATCAGTGCTTGATGTTAAAGCGAATACGACAGTTTCCTTAACCATTTTTTTCCTCTCCTGTTTCATGCCTGATTGACATGATTCATAACGCATGATTAGTTTATAACGAAATGTATTTTTTTGAAACCTCTATCAAGCATTTTTATCATTATTTTTGACAATTTCTAATGTTATTCTTTACTTTTCAAGTCTATAATAATCCCTGTTTTTAAAAATCGAGGGGAAGATTATGAAAAAACTAGAAACGAAACAATGGCTGCCATTGATTGGAATGACATTAGCCGCATTTATTTTCAATACATCAGAGTTCATGCCAATTGGATTATTAACATCCATTGCTGCTGCCTTTTCCATCAGTGAATCACAGGCAGGCATTATGATTACCGCATATTCATGGGCAGTCATGATTCTATCTGTACCACTCATGATTGCTGTATCAAAAGTATCTTTTAAACCAATGTTGTTAGTCACACTTGTTGTATTCGCAATTGGACAGATTCTATCAGGGATTGCACCAACCTTTCTCATATTGATTATCGCAAGACTCGTCGTAGCATCCGCACATGCAATCTTCTGGTCTGTTGCGTCTGTCATTGCGGTAAAGCTTGTCGATGAACAACATCGAGACTTTGCAATGAGCATGATCGTTACGGGAACATCTATTGCGATGATATTTGGCCTTCCACTTGGAAGAATCGTTGGACTATATCTCGGATGGAGAATGACATTCATTCTTGCAGGCATCATTGCTTTTGCCTTATTTGCATCCCAGTCCTTTGTATTTCCAACACTAGATAAACCAAAACCATTTAAAGTAAATCAATTACCACTACTATTCAAAAATAAATCTCTTGTAAGTATCTTTATAGTATCGTTCTTATTCGCGACAGCTTACTATACAGCCTACAGCTATATCGAACCATTCATGTCTTCCATCGCAAAACTATCAGATACATGGATCACACTGTCCTTATCTATATTTGGTGTTGCAGGAATTCTTGGAAGTGTCCTATTTTCAAAGTTCTATTCCAAAAATAGAGTTGGATTCTTACGCCTCATGACACTCAATATTGCAATTGTATTGTTACTGTTAAAACCATCCACTGTATCTTTGATTTCATTATTATGTGTATGTGCATATTGGGGATTAACATCCACTGCGTTTAACGTAGCGGCACAATCCGAAATCATCTTGCACGCTGGTGCTGCTGGATCAGTCGCAATGGCATTCTTCTCTGGTATTTTCAATCTTGGCATTGGAACAGGATCATTCATTGGCGGTAAAGTTGTAGATCTAATCAATCTAGGATCTATTGGCTATATTGGTGCAGTCATTGGATTGCTTGCTGGAATCTATTGCATCCTTTCAACAAAGTAAGAAAAAATGTACTTTTGCATCACGCAAAGGTACATTCTTTTTTTATCCTTCTGTATGAATTTCACCAGCACGCTTCAATGCATTCTTACTTGCAATTGGTCCAATGACTTCATATACAAGCGTTGCACTCAAGATGACCGTCTGGATTGGCTGACCATATTCTGCAGGCAATTGTGCCAATGCCATTGTAGCCATACCAATCGCAACACCAGCCTGAGGCATCAAAGCCCAGCCGATATTGTCTTTTACAACTGCGGGCTGATGTGTAATTGTTCCACCAAGCCAGGATCCCGCAAACTTACCTGAGAATCTTGCAATAATATAAACGATACCAATCAATCCAACCTTTGGTAAAGTTGCAAGGTTCAACTGTGCACCTGAAATAACGAAGAACAACATGAACAACGGATATGTCCAGTCATCAATGCATCCAAGAATTCTTTCCGCATCGTCTCTCAAGTTAACGTATACAGCACCCATTGCCATACATAATAACAGGTTAGATAAGCCAAAATGATCTGCTAATCCAACACCCAGGAATACACCTGCAATTGCTAATGACATACGGTTTGTATGAGACTTAAAGTAACGGTGACTGAGTGCCAGCAAGAATCCCAAAAAAGCACCAAGTAACAAAGCAATTACAATATCTAGAAGTGGAATCAATAATGTATTTGTTACATTAAATGATTGATGATTTACCATGTTGATCGCAATATTAACGCAGATAGAATATGCAATCAAACCCGTTGCATCATCTGCCGCAACGACTGGCAATAACATATCTGTTAAAGGACCGCTCGTTTTATACTGACGAACAATCAATAATGTTGCTGCTGGAGCAGTAGAAGCTGAAAGTGCACCAAGCATGATACAGATAATTGGATCAAATCCAAGCAGCAATGTAATACTCATTGTAAATACCACAGCGCCAATAGATTCCAAAGCTGTGATAATCAATGCTGGTTTTCCAATGGCCTTTAAGCTGTCTAGTTTAAACTGATCACCAATTGAGAAAGCAATAAAGCCTAAGGCTGCTTCTGTGATAATATTAAAATTTGTTAATTGATCCTCTGGAACAAGTTTAAATACACAAGGTCCAATCAATACGCCTGCAATCAAATATGCAGTGACGTTTGGAAGCTTTACTAAACGTGTAATACGTGTCATCAGCAAGCCAGCAAGCATTGCTAAAGCTAAATAAAACAATGTACTCATAGTTAGTTTTTAGACACTTCCCATCTAGTAACTGGCAATGTAAATAAGATACCTGTATTTGGTAATTTCATATCTCCAGATACGGAATGAATAATATCAATTGCACTTTGAATTTCTTCATCTTTCAATACAACCAGAATCATCTTATTCTGTTGACGACCCGGATTTACAAATTGACGTAATCCACCAAAAATCGTTGGTGCATCCACACTGTCCTGATTCAAAGATTTCAGCATCCCTTCACAATCAACAACAGAAGCACCATGAAAGCCTGCTTTTGCAAGTTTAATCATAATTGGATCTACTACATTTTCGTGGTTTGTAATATGGACTAATAACTGCATAATATCCCCTCTTTTCTATCTCCGAATATAAATTATAGGAGATTATATAAAAAATCTTAAATTATATATTATGATATATCCATAAGAATTTATTATGGAGTGTATTTATGATTGATCAAAGAATTATCACATTTCTATGTGTATGCGAGAATATGAACTATACAAAGGCTTCTCAAGAATTACATATCACACAGCCCGCAGTATCTCAACACATTCGTTTTTTAGAAGAGAGATACAACACAAAGCTGTTTACATATCAAGACCGGAAACTTGCATTAACAAAGGCAGGTAAGATTTTATATGAAACAATGTCTGTCATTCGCAATGATGAAGAAATCATGATCAAAAGAATGCAGGAAAAGCAATCTACCATTGAACTTGTTCTTGGCGTTACGCTTACAGCTGGAGAATATGCATTAGCAAAGCCATTATCCGTATTTTTAAATAAGCACCCAGAAATGAATATGCATATTATTTATGGAAATGCGGAACAGCTATTAGCTAAATTAGATAATGGAGAAATTCATTTTGCATTGATTGAAGGATATTTTCCATCTCATAAATACGAACAGTTATTGTATTACACAGATAGCTTTATTTGTGTATGTGCAAAAAATCATACATTTTCTAATAAAGTCAATCATATTGAAGATCTCTTAAATGAAAGAATACTCATCCGAGAAACAGGTTCTGGCACAAGAGATCTATTAGACAGTTATTTAAAAACATATAACTTATCCTATTTAGATTTCAAAAATCATTTAGAAATTGAAAGTATCTCATCCATCATTTCACTATTAAAAAATGATTGTGGAATTTCATTTCTGTATCGCTTATCTGTAGAAGAAGAATTAAAAAATGGATCATTGAAAGAAATCAAGATCCAGAATTTACAACTTCATCACGATACAACTTTTCTATGGAATAAAAACAGTGTATATTCAAAGCAGTATAATGAAATCTGTAAAGAACTCATAGGAGGATTTAACTAATGAAAAAAGAACTTTTAGAAAGTATTTTAAATGCACTACCTTATGAAATTGTTTTCTGTGATAGGAATCATACAATTCAATATCTCAACAAAACCGCAAAACAACATTACGGTGAACGCATCCATATTGGAGACAGTATTTTCAATTGTCATAATCAGGAATCCAAGAAAAAAATCATGAACTTTCTTGAAAAAGCAGATGCTGGAAGTGATGAAATGTTTGAAGCATACAATCCTATCAAACAGGAAAGAGAATTCTTTACACCTGTTAGAGATTCCAACGGGAAAGTAATTGGATATTTTGAAAGACACGAAGTTCACTGGGATACAATGCATCCTGAAGAACCTGTTGGAGAATACTGGAAACGTGGAAAATAATCTATGCGAATTGTATTGTGGAATGGAACAGATGAAATTAATATTCCAGAACTTCGAAAACAAGGCTGTTTAATCTTTCTTTGCAGTGAAGAACCATATTTTTACGCATATAAAAAATACTTTCGCTATGTTAACGGGTTTATCACAAACAAAGGACATTATGCACATATGGGATGTTGTGAAGTACTGGTTGATTTACCACACAAGCATATAGAATTCAATCATCAAGAAATCTACTATGGAATCAATGCGGTGTATTGTTCTTCAAGCAGCCCTCAATATCCATCTTTGATTGAAAAATATGGAAAGGATCATGTGTACACCACACTTTCCGATAAAGATACCATCTACAATACTTCTACTGACAATTCAATTTATGAAGAAGCTGTCACAATCATTCAACAATATTTCCATAATGCAGAAATCAAAAATGAGTTTTTATCTTAAATTTTCATTTTTTGACCGCAATACAAGACTCGTTCATTAACAACATCCTAGTTGTCATCTGGGTGCACTATGGCAGATCGTAATTATCATTGGTGCTTCTACATTGGTATACACACCATTCGTTATTGCTTCCACCAAACAAGAAGAAGCATAAAAACAAACCAAAAAGATTTGTATCACAGCGATACAAACCTTTTTTATTTTATCTTGATTCTTGTGTAATATTCTTTTTCATCTTCATGATGAATATATGCACCATTCTTTAACATCACATGTAAAGATGCAGGATTCGTTTTCGCACAGGACATGTAGATTTCATCTTCCTGAAGATGATCTTTAACAAGATCAATCAACAACTTCAAGCCTTTTTCTCCATATCCTTTTCCACGATACTCTTTCAAAATACAATAGCCAATATGACCAGGACCATTCATAAGAAAGTCATTTAAATAATGTCTGAAATGAAACAGCCCAACAATGACATCCTCATCCCACAGAAAATAATTCGTATCTGGAACAAATCCATCTTTCAAATCAATTCCTTTTGCGTGATTGATAAAAGAAGGCAGGATCTGTTCTTTAAATTCTTCAAAAGAACAGTTTTCATATTCATTTGTAAAACCATTTTCATCAGAAGGAATACGTGTGATCACTTCATATTCCTTTTGCATATCATCAATATTTGCTTCTTTGAGATATAACATTAAAGCTCCTGATCCTGTGCAAAAGTACCAGGCATAACTTCTGTATTATCTTTCACTGTTGTTTTACCATACAAATATGTATTTGGATGAACAATTACATCATGTCCAAATCTAACTTCCGGGCCAATATATGTATTGTCTGGATCAATAATATTCACACCTTCCTTCATCCAGTGAAGATTAATACGGTGCTGAAGATACGCATTTGCTTCTGCCTGCGCAACACAATCATTGATACCTTCCACTTCTCTCCAGTCATCACAATTGATTGCGATGACTTTCTTGCCAAGATTCTGTAAGATTTCTACTAAATCAGTCAAATAATATTCATGCTGTGCATTTTCATTCTTGATCAGTTTTAAGCCTTCAAATAAAGATTCAGTTTTAAAAGCATAGATACCTGTATTGATTTCTCTCACGTTTCTCTCTTCTTCATTTGCATCTTTAAATTCAACGATTTTTTCAACCGTGCCATCTTCTCTACGAATGACTCTGCCATACGCACCATTATCATCAGGGACTGCAGTCAATACTGCCATATCAGCATTCCCTAATTCATCATACATCTTTGCATATGTTTCACTTCTAACGCATGGACAGTCACCAGAAGCAACCACTGTAATACCACTTTCATTTTCAAGCTGTCTAGCCTGCATGACTGCGTGTCCTGTACCAAGCTGTGGTTCCTGTACGGCAAATTCACACTGACCAGCCAATTCTTTTTCAACCAGTTCATGTTTGTAGCCCACAACAGTTACAATTCTTTCAGCACCAGCTTCTTTTAAAGAACGAATTACCATAGATGCCATTGGTTCATTTAAAATCTTATGTAATACCTTTGGTAGAACAGACTTCATTCTCGTGCCTTTTCCACCAGCCATAATAATTGCATTTCTCATATTCTATCTCCCCATTCTTGAATCAACGATTCTTGTTCTTCTGACGAAGTACTTTTCTTTCTTCAAATCATTCATTGTATCTTCAATCAATTGACGATCTTTTGTAATACCAAATACAGTAGAACCACTGCCTGACATCAAAACACCGTCAAATCCACGCTTTGTTAGTTCTTCTTTTACGTTGCGAATATCTTCTACAAGCTGAATAGCAGCTGGTTCTAAGCTATTCCCCAAAGAAGAAATAATACCTTCATAGTCAGAGCACATCAATGCATCTCTCATTTTCATACAGTCAGGATGGATTGGTTCTGTGCTATCTACGATTTCAAATGCTTCTTTTGTAGATACACCTTTTCTTGGTTTTACAAGTAAAATATCAAAATCTGTAGTACAAGAAAATGGATTAATAATTTCTCCAATTCCTTCAACATATGCTGGTTTATTAATCAGACAGAACGGAACATCTGCACCAACTTCTTTTCCAACTGAAATCATATCTTCTTCACTCATATTCAAGTTCAACATACGATTGATCATACGAATTGCGGCTGCCGCATCCGCACTGCCGCCTGCTAAACCCGCACGTGTAGGAATATGCTTTTGAAGAATACATTCAAATTCCATCTGGAAACCATATCTTTGCTTCATCACATTGATTGCTTTAATGATCGTATTCTTATCATTAACTGGTAAATATGTGCGATTCAAAGATAGTGTTGTTTCAAATGCAGGTTTCATCTCTAATAAATCATAGAAATCAATTGGTACCATGATCATCTTCAAATCATGATAGCCATCCTCTCTTTTTCCAGCTACATCTAAACACAAATTGATTTTTGCATATGCTCTTTCTTTCATAAAGTTGCCTCATACAGTTTCTTTAATGTATCTACATCTAATTCCTGTGCTCTAACACCAGCATCAATTCCAGCCTTTTCTAAAGCCAGCTTTGTCTTTTCACTATCCTTCAGATATTCTTTTAAATTATTGTAGATCGTTTTTCTTCTTTGCTTAAAACATGCTCTAACAAATGTAAAGAAATCCACAAGATTCAAAGATGTATCAATATCCTCTTTTCTAGAAAATTGAATAATCACACTATCCACTTTAGGAGAAGGATTAAAGCTTCTGCCAGGAACTGTAAACAATTTCTTTACATCATATAGATATTGTCCTTCCACACTCAAAGCACCATATTCACTATCGTTAGGTTTCGCAATAAAACGATCACCAACTTCTTTCTGCATCATCACAGTAATATAAGGAATATCATGCCCTTCATCAAAGATCTTAAACAGTACTGGAGAAGTAATGTAATATGGAAGATTCGCACAGACAGTAACCTGACCATATTGTTCTTTCAATTCTTTTATTTTTGTAGAAATATCTGCCTGCAGGAAATCCTGCAAGATAATTTCAACATTATCATATGCAGATAATGTATCCGCTAAGATTGGTGGTAAAGATTCATCAATTTCATACGCTACGACATGATGAGAATGAATCGCAAGCTGTTCCGTCAAAGAACCAATACCAGGGCCAATTTCAATCACTGCACCTTCACAATGCGCAGCTAATGCACAACGTTCTACAATGATTGGATCCACTAGAAAATTCTGTCCAAAACCTTTCTTTGCATGGATACCATATTTCTCTAGGATTTCTTTTGTTCGTGATGGGGTTGAAATAAATTTATTCATGAATGGATCACCTTATATAATTCTTCTTTTGTTATTTTTGAAAAGTTGATTCTTCGTAACATTGTTTTCGCATTTCCACTTCCAATATGAAAATGTTCACCGATAACATCTCTTAATGCCGAACTATTATCACTGCCAGATAAGCCAAGCTCAATCATGTCATTCATTGTCAATTGACAACAATCATCTTCATCAAATGAAACAACATTCTCTAATGCTTCTTTCAATATTTCATAAGTTGCGTGTTCAACACCAACTTTCTTATCTGTGCGTGCATCTTTTTTCATCACAAATGCATTCTTACATCCTTCTACACTCTGATTTACCGCATGACGAATACGATTTCCAGGAGAATCCGGATCTGTGAATACAATGACACCTCTTGTTTTCTTTGCTTCTATAATACGATCAATGACATCTTGTCCAAGACTCGTTCCACCTGTTTCAATCGTATCACAGTCAAAATATTTACGCAGACGTTCCGTATCATGTCTGCCTTCTACAACAATCACTTCTTTGATCTTCTTCATTGACATTTCAAATACCTCTTCCAATTCTCTAAGATCGTAGAAGCCATATGTTCAACACTCACATTTCTAACATCCGCCATTTTCTGAACAATATATGGAATATTCGATGGTTCATTCTTTGTACCTCTTACAGGTACAGGTGCCATATATGGACAATCCGTTTCACTCAGCAAATACTTTTCATCAATTGTTTCGACTACTTCAACGGAATGTCTTGCATTCTTAAATGTCAATGCTCCACCTAATGCGATGTAATAGCCAAGTTTTGTAAACTCTTTTGCCATTTCCTTTGTTCCCGGAAAGCAATGCAGTAAACCAGGTACTTGATGTTCCTTCAAGATATCAAATGTATCCTGGATCGCATCTCTAGAATGCACCGCAATTGGTTTATGCAATGTTTTGGCAAGTTCAATCTGTCGAATAAACAATTCTCTTTGTTTCTTTCTTGCTTCTTCATCTTTGACCCAATGATATTCCAGACCAATTTCTCCAATGACAGATATTTCCTCTCTGGAAGCAATTTCCACAAAATCATTCCAGTCTTCTTCCGTCACTTTTTCTGCATCTTCAGGGAATACCCCCGTTGCAATCGTAATATGTTCTGGATCTCTTTTACGAAATTCAATTGCACGTATTGCTTCCTGTTTTGTCAATGTAATGATCATGATGTAATCGATATGCTTTTGTTTACATCTCTGCATAACATCTTCAAGATCTTCGCTGTAGTCATCACTCATTAAATGCGCATGTGAATCTAAATAAATGATATCTTCCATATTACTTACCCAAACAAAATCTAGAAAAGATTTCATCTAACAGATCTTCTTTTCCAGCTTTTCCTGTAATTTCTTTTAATGAAGTCCATGCGTTCTCTAAATCAATCGTCACAAGATCCAATTCCATACCATCTTCCAATGTACGAATCGCATTCTTCATACTCTGTTCCGCCTGGATTGCTAGACCAATCTGTCTTTCATTATTCAATGTATCACTGGAAGCAAGATACAATTCTTTTTCATATTTCTCTTTGATTGCATTCGTTAATGCTTCTACATCACCATTGATTGCTGAAATAGAAATACCATCATGTTGAATTGCCTTATCATTCTTATTGTATACAACAATACGATTCTTATTCTTTGTCATTTCTAATAGCTTATGATCTTCTTCTGTCAAAGCTTCACTGCCATCAATGACCACAATGACAAGTTCTGCCTTTTCTAATGCCTGTAAAGATTTATCAATGCCAATCTTTTCTACAATATCATTAGATTCATGGATACCTGCAGTATCAATCAAATTCAAAGTGATTCCATCTAAGCGTACAGTCCCTTCAACAATATCTCTTGTTGTACCCGCAATATCCGTGACAATTGCCTTATCTTCTTCAAGCAATGCATTCAATAAAGAAGATTTTCCAACATTAGGTCGCCCTAAAATAACAGTATCAATCCCTTCACGGATATTCACTGCTTTTTTAGCTTCATCAATCAGTTTCTGAATATCGTTCAGCCATGCCTTTGCTTTTGGCAGAATCTCATCTTCTGTTAACTGATGCACATCATCATATTCCGGATAATCAATATTCACTTCAATATTAGAAATGATTTGCGTCAGATCTTCTTCTAATGGTTTCAATATTTTAGAAACAGATCCTTTCAAAGAATGCATTGCACTCTTCGCATTCACTTCATCTGTAGCGTTAATTAAATCATTTACACCTTCTGCCTGAGAAAGATCCATCTTGCCATTCAAGAATGCACGTTCTGTAAATTCACCACGGCGGGCTAGTCTAGCACCTTTTCCTAAGCATAAAGACAAAATCTTTCTTGTGATAAATAGACCACCATGGCATCCAATTTCAACAACATCTTCTCCCGTATAAGATTTTGGTGCTCTAAAAATAGATACAAGTACTTCGTCAACAACTTCATTGTCCTCCTGTACTGTACCAAATGTAATCGTATATCCTTCCTTTTTACTTAAATCTTTATTGATTAATTCAGACGCAATCAAAATAGCTTCTTCTCCAGAAATACGGATGATAGAAACTGCACCTGTAGCGTTAGCTGTAGCGATTGCGGCAATCGTATCGTTCATCATATTCATATCGCTTCAAGTTTATCACAAATATTGTGATATCTCATTTCCTTTTCATGTTAATATATCCGCATGAAACAAGAAATTAAACAAGCTTTCAATGAACAAGGATATTCTTTCCTTCTTCCAATCCAGGAAAAAGCAATCCCTCAAATATTATCTCGTAAAAATCTATTTATCCAGGCAGCAACTGGTTCCGGCAAAACACTTGCCTATCTTTTACCCGCATTAGAAATCGCTGATTCTGCAAGTAATGATACACAGATATTAATTATTACCCCAACAAGAGAACTTGCTTTACAGGTAAGTGAAGTCGCAAAAAATACAGCGAATTATTCAAAGCATCACATTGTAACTGTCATTGGTGGATTAGACATTCATAAGCAGGAAAATGCATTACGTCATCGACCAACAATCATTATTGGTACACCTGGCAGATTAATGGATCTCTATTCACAAAAGAAAATTGATTTATCTCACTTATTACTTTGCGTTGTAGATGAAGTAGACATGGTCATTTCTACAGGACAAAGAAAAGAAACAGAATATCTTCTTCAACATACAGACACACAGCTTGTCTGTACTTCTGCCACAAAGAATGACCTCATTACTTCTTTCTTTCCAGAGGAATATGAAGAAATCATTCAAGATGATTCTCATGTAAACAAGAACATTGATACATACTACATCAAGACAGAAGATCGAAAGCACTCATTATTACGTTTATTAAAGTCTGCACCGATTGAACAATCTATTATCTTTGTGAATTATAAAAATGATGCGAATGAACTTGCAAACTGGCTGAAGAAAAAAGATATTCTTGTATCTTCCTTTTCATCATTCTACGAAGAAAGAGATCGCATCAGAATATTAAATGATTTTAAAAATGGAAAGTATCGTGTACTTGTTGCTACGGATGCTGCTGCTAGAGGATTAGACTTATATGATGTCTCTCATATCATTCATTATGATATTCCATTAGATGCAGATACATTTATTCATCGCTCTGGAAGAAGTGGTCATCAGGGAAATCATGGAACAACGATTACACTGATTAGAAATAAAGATTTAGAAAATGAAGTTACACAATATATTTTAGAACATTCGTCTGTTTATAATCCTGAGCAGAAGTATGAAACGAATCTATCCATTCCATTACAGAAAGAAGAAAAGAAATCTTCTACACTAACCATTCAGATCCAGGCGGGAAGAAAAGATAAGCTGCGCCCAAAAGATATCATTGGAGCCCTTTGTACAAAGCTTCCTTTCGAAAAAATTGGAACACTTGAAATACAGGATTCTTATTCTACAGTTACAATCTTGGATTCCAATATAAAAATCATTGATGCATTAAATGGATTATCCATCAAAGGCAAAAAAAGAAAGATCAAAAAATATTAACAAAAAATTTTTTACAAAATATATTTGCTGATTATAAATTAGTAATTACGCATGAGCAAGAAAAGTTGCAGAAAATATAGAAAATTTGTGATAATGAAATACAAATTTGAATGACAATA
>QQXM01000039.1 GCA_014610835.1 Erysipelotrichaceae bacterium 7770_A6 | reverse complement strand
AAAAAAAAAACATGCCAGTAAAGCAAACCGCGGATGGCATGTATGATAAATATGCTTTTTTCAAAAGTTAATCACACATTTCCATTAGTTTTATTGTTATTTCAAACAGATTTTCAGTCTTGTTTTTTCAATTTCTATAAATACAAATACGTTGGTGCAGTCTTGAAGAATATCTTTCTTGAATCCTTTATGCTTTCTTGGAAAGATCTTATATCTGTGCCAAAGCTAAACTATTGGCCCTAAATGCTCATATATTTCTTATGTATTTGATTTATACATTACTCCATTCAGTCTCATTTGAGCGACAGAATATTCTTCCTGTATATTTTATAGAATTTCAATCTCTGCGTTCTTCCAGGATGCACTATCCGCGGATTGCTTTACTGGCATGAAAAAAAAAACACATATCAGTTTGATATGTGTTAGAACAAAGTTTCAGGGTGATGTATCCCTAAATGTTTATATGCCTTTTCTGTAACAACTCTGCCTCTGCTTGTACGATTGACAAAACCAATCTGAATCAAGTACGGCTCATAGACATCTTCCAGTGTCGTTGTTTCTTCAGAAATAGAATTTGCCAAAGCTTCCAGTCCAACAGGTCCCCCATGGAATCTTTCAATGATACCTCTAAGATAGCGAATATCAACTTCATCAAGACCTAGAGAATCAACATGCAATCGAACAAGTGCATCATCTACAATTGCTTTAGAAATCACACCATTGTTCAATACCTGTGCAAAGTCACGAATTCTACGTAACAGGCGATTGGCAATACGTGGTGTTCCTCTAGAACGTTTTGCAATTTCAATGATTGCATCTTCATCAATAGAAACACCTAAGACTCTGCTGGAACGCGCAATGATTGCGGATAATTGTGCTTCATTGTAGTATTCCAGTTTTGAAATAATACCAAATCGATCACGCAATGGAGAAGAAAGATCTCCTGCACGCGTCGTAGCGCCGACAAGTGTAAATGGAGGCAAAGGCAGTCGAACACTTCTTCCGCCCTGACCATTTTCACCACCGACCATAACATCCATTTCAAAGTCTTCCATTGCGGGATACAGTACTTCTTCAACAACTTTAGGCAGACGATGGATTTCATCAATAAACAAGATATCACCAGCATCCAGTGTAGACAGTACACTTGCAAGATCTCCAGGTTTAGAAATACTTGGACCAGTAATGATCTTGATATTTGTATGCATTTCATGAGAAAGAATGTATGACAATGTTGTTTTCCCAAGGCCTGGAGGACCATAAAGCAATACATGATCTAAAGATTCATTTCTCTGCAAAGCTGCCTGAATATAGATTCTAAGATTTTCCTTTAAAGAATCCTGACCAATGTATTCATCCAACGATCCAGGACGAATACTTTCTTCCTCATCTCCAACGACTTCTGTAGAGCTCATTAAACGTTCATTTTCTTCCATATACACTCCTATTTAGCTTTCGCCATGAAGCGTAGACCCATGGACATATACTGTTCAACAGACAATCCAGGGTTTTCCGCCATATAATGAATGCAATTAGAAAGTTCTGACTGCTTGTATCCAAGATTCTTCAAGCCTTCAACCGCATCAAGAATTTCTTTTGGATATTTTGAAAGAGACTGCTTAGAAGATGTAGTTTCAGCTGGTACAAGTTTCCCCTGCAGATCAAGAACGATCTGTGAAGCACTTTTTGCACCAATTCCTGGCATTTTCTTTAATGATGCAACATCTCCAGATGCAATGGACTGAATGATTGCTTCATATCCTGCTTTTGCAAGCATATTCATTGCGGTTTTCGGACCAAGACCTTTAACAGAAATCAAACGCAGGAATAAGTCTTTTTCTTGTTGAGAAGAAAAACCATACAGATTCATACCACCCTCAAAAATATGCAGGTATGTATAAATCACCACTTCAGCATTCAAAGACAATGCATCTGTATGTGGATAGGCAATTTCCCATCCCATTCCATTGTGATCCACAATAACACTGTCGCTTGTATAGGAAGCAACGATTCCTTTGATAAAAGCAATCATGATTCACTCTCTTTCTAGTCTTTAAAGTCTAAGATATAGTTATTGACGATAACCTGGTCGCCATCTCTTGCACCCGCTTCACGCAATGCACGATCTACACCCATCTTATCCAGCTGCAAACCAAGCTGATATGCCTGATCTGGATCATCAAGATCATATGTATCGACAAGATTGTCAATCTTCTGAGAAACAACTTTCCATCTGCCTGGTGCATCCTTTTCAATATAGAAATCAGGACGCTTTGGCTGATAGCGATATACAATTGTTTCTTCAATTGGAGCAGCATTTTCAGCTTCAACAACCTTTGCATTGTCAATTTCATCCATTGCCGCATACAATACTTCCTTTAAACCAATATGTTTTAAAGTAGATACTTCATAGATCTTAATATCAGGATACGCTTTCTTGAATTCATCCAGATACATGGATGCATATTCATCATCCATTTTGTTTGCGACAACAATCTGCGGTTTCTTTTCTAAATCTGCGTCATACGTAGCTAGTTCTTTATTGATAATATCATAGCACTCAACAGGATCTCCTGCTTCACCACTCATATCAATGACATGAATCAAAACACGGCATCTACGAATATGACGCAGGAATTCATGTCCAAGACCTCTGCCTTCACCAGCACCTTCAATTAATCCTGGCATATCTGCAAGTACAAATCCTTTTTCATTTCCAAGATCGACAACACCAATATTTGGTTCAATCGTTGTAAAAGGATAAGCAGCAATTTCTGGTCTTGCATTTGTTACGACAGACAGGAATGTTGATTTTCCTACAGATGGAAAACCAATCAAACCAGCATCTGCGAGTAAACGCAGCTCAATTTGAATATCTAAGGATTCACCAACTTCACCAGGCTGTGCGTATTCTGGTGCATCATTTCTAGCAGTCGCAAAATGATGATTACCAAGTCCACCTTTACCACCATGGGCAATGAGCACTTTCTGTCCAGGTTTTGTCAGATCCGCTAAGAGATCACCATTTTCTGCATTTCGTATCATTGTACCAAGTGGAACACCGATCACAACATCATCTCCACTTTTTCCATGCATCTTCTTGATCAGACCAGGGGAACCATTTCCTGCTTTTACAGATTTTGTAAAACGAAGCTTTGTTAATGTTGTCTCATTTGTATCTACGGCAAAATAAACGGAACCACCATTACCGCCATCTCCTCCGGCAGGTCCACCCATTGGATAAAACTTTTCACGTCTCCAGGCAACGATACCTCTTCCACCATCACCTGCTTTTACATGCATTTTAATAAAATCAATCATTGTGGTCTCCTTTCTCTTCTGTTAAAAAAACTCCTGAATACTAATATTCAGGAGTATCATGACTTAAGCTTCAACTGGATAAACAGAAACCTGTTTCTTGTCTCTGCCTAAACGTTCATACTTAACAATACCTGCAGCTGTTGCGAACAAAGTATCATCGCCACCACGCATAACGTTCTTGCCAGGCATGATTCTTGTTCCTCTTTGTCTATAGAGGATAGAACCAGCGTTTGTGTATTGACCATCGGCTTTCTTTGCACCAAGTCTTCTACCAGCAGAATCTCTTCCGTTCTTTGTGGATGATACACCCTTTTTGGATGCGAATAACTGCATATTCAGAGTGAACTTCATAGTATTAAACCTCCATTATTCTTATATAATCTTTGTTTACTTCCTGTGCTGTTTTTAATTGAATGATTGCGGTATTCATGATGATATCTGTTGCAGATGATGGATGATGCAGTTTGATATGTGCATATCCTTCATCCAGAATGATATCTTCTTCATGAGCCATTTCATACAATGCATTCGCCAGCCCAGTAACAATACCGCTTACGATTGCACATACAAGATCTCTGCCGTACTCATCACTTCCGGCATGTCCTTTGACTTCTAATTCGTCAATGTGCTGGTTTCGCTTTGCGGTAATTTGAATCATTTTGATTAAGCCTCAATAGCATCAACAGTCAACTTTGTATATGGTTGTCTGTGACCCTGTCTTCTTCTTGTAGAACCCTTCTTGGACTTGTACTTGAAGATTCTAATCTTCTTTTCCTTGCCCTGCTTAACAACAGTACAAGTAACCTTAGCACCATCTACATATGGTGTTCCGATCTTTGTGCTTTCGTTGCTAACGAGAACTACCTTGTCAAATACTACTTGATCTCCAGCTTCTACATCTAACTTTTCAACGTAGATTTCCTTGCCAGCTTCAACCTTGAGCTGCTTTCCGCCTGTTTCGATAATTGCGTACATTTGTTACACCTCCTGACATTTATCATAAGACGCGCCATTAAGGGGAACACTGTGTTCTTAAAACCCTTTTTTGTGCGGTTACAGACCTCGCAAGAGGGCTGATAACGTAGATATATTACACGAACAAGACGTCCGCGTCAATCAAAACTTACAGTAATTTCTTTACTTTCTTTGCG
Organism: Erysipelotrichaceae bacterium 7770_A6; assembly: GCA_014610835.1. GTDB lineage: Bacteria > Bacillota_I > Bacilli_A > Erysipelotrichales > Erysipelotrichaceae > Bulleidia. The sequence continues at coordinate 17,020 of QQXM01000039.1, read as the reverse complement.
TATTTCTTGCGTTCTTTCTCGCTGCAGTTAGATAAGCTTGTCAAAACTGCATAAATCTTGAGTTTCTGTTTTGTTGAATAGTTATCATCTAACTCAACATCAACAACAGTATGATTCACAGCGTCCATGAGTTCCTGTTCGCTGAACTTTTCTGCACCTGTCGCATTCTTTTCGAATTTTGATGCAGATACTTTATTATGATATGCCATAGAATTTCCTTAGAGGAATTCTTCCTCTTCCTTTCTTGGATATACCGAAATCACTTCCTGCTTTTCAATTGCTTCATTTAACAATGTTTCATAATCAAACATTGTTTCATAATGTACACTCTTTTCACTTGTTGGATGTGTAACTGGATTTTTTGGATCAAAGATCGTACAGCAGTCTTCAAATGGAAGAATACTTGTTTCATATGTTCCAATTTGACGTGCCAGATCAATAATTTCTACCTTGTCAAAGCATACAAGTGGACGAAGTACTGGCATTGTGATTGTTTCATTGATGACTGCGATAGATTCCAGTGTCTGAGAAGCAACCTGTCCAACAGATTCTCCTGTACCGATTGCTAAGCAATGAGATGCCTGAGCAACTCTTTCTGCCAAGCGATACATCATTCTTCTCATGATTGTTACCGCATATGGATCACCAGCTGTCTTATAGATGTTCAATTGGATATCCGTAAAGTTAATTACGTGAACACGCATGGAACCTTGATATTCACTCATCATTTCCGCAAGCTTTAATACTTTGTTTCGTGCAGCTTCAGAAGTATATGGTGGAGAAGCAAAGTGAATGGCTTCTACAAATAAGCCACGCTTCATAAGCTCATACGCTGCAACTGGTGAATCAATACCTCCAGAAAGCAGTAATAAAACCTTTCCATTGATACCTGCTGGATATCCACCCGCACCCTTGATCTTGTCAGATGTAATATATGAATACTTTTCATGCACTTCTACACGAATCAGCAGTTCAGGATTGTGTACATCTACAGTTAAATCTGTATTGTGCAGGATTTCCCCAGCGCATGATCGATTGATTTCATCAGAAATCATTGGAAAAGACTTGTCGTGACGCTTTGTCATCATCTTGAATGTCTTCTTGTTAGATTCAGATGCAATACGCAGGCATGTCTTTTTGATTTCTTCAATATTACTTTCTACCTTCTCTGTAAATGAGAAAGAACTGATGCCAAAGACTCTTTTTAGTTTCTCACTGATTTCATCAGCATCTTCATCTGTTAATTTAATGTAGATACGATCATGTGTCTTCTGATATGTCAAATCTGGATAGTCACGCAATGCATACTTTACGTTATGAAATAAACGTGTAATAAAATCCTTACGATTCTTTCCCTTTGTTGAAAGTTCACCATAACGGATCAAGACTGTATCATATTTAACCATATAGTTGAATGACTCCTTTCAATACTTCAATAAAACGATCAACTTCTTCTAATGTATTGTGATACGAAAGAGATATACGAATACAGGAAGAAGCTCTTTTCTTGCTGAAACCCATTGCCTCTAGAACATAACTTGGATTCATAGACTTTGAATCACATGTACTGCGTGCGCTGACCATAAACCCACCTTCATTCAAAGCATTCTGCATTACTTCACTAGGAATATTTTCATAGGAGAAGTTGATTGTAGAAGCAATTGCATCTTCAGGAGAATTGATTTCTACACCTTCAATACTTTTTAATCCAGCAATCAGTCGATCATGCATTTCTTGAATACAGGAATGATATTTCTTCCCGTTTTCTAAAGCAAGACGCAATGTCTTCGCAAACATCATATCAACAAGCGCATTGCTTGTTCCCCCGCGAATGCCAAATTCCTGTTCTCCTCCATTGATGAGCGGAACATAGGGAACAAAGGATTTTTTCACAAGAATACCACTGCCCTTCAAACCTTCCAGCTTATGTGCAGAGATAGAAGCAAGGTCAATATTTGTCATATCCAGTGGTACTTTGCCAATGGATTGTGTCAAGTCAACATGCATATATGCATGTGTCTTCTTTTTGACATATTCACTGATTTCATTGATTGGATTGACTGCACCAGATTCATTATTGACATACATAATGGATACGATTGCCGTATCTTCATCCATTGCATCCATCACCTGCTTCAAAGATACCTTGCCTGTAGAATCTACAGGAAGATATGTCACGCGATAGCCAAACACTTCTTCCATCTGCCTGCAGCAGTTCAAAATGGAAGAATGTTCTACATTTGTTGTAATAATATGTTTTTTGTTCTTATTTGCAAAACAAACGCCTTTAATTGCGGAAGTGTTGGATTCACTTGAACCAGAAGTAAAAATGACATCCGAAGCTTGAACTCCCAAAAGCCCGGCGATTGCTCGACGGGCTTTTTCCATCATACTGTTGATTTCAATTCCTTCATTATAAATCGACTCAGAATTTACATAGTATTTCTGTAATAAAGAAATATAGCTTTTCAGTACTTCAGGATGAATATTTGTTGTAGAGGCGTTGTCAAAATACACTCTATCAAGCACCTTTAGAATTCTCCTTAATCATATATTCATAGTTTCCTGGATGAATCTTTTCAATCGTAGCAATCGCAATTGTCAACGCCTTTGTATATTCTCCATTTCTGAAACACAGTTCACTGCGTGTCAGTTCAGAGTCAATATCAGCATATGTTGAACGATAACGGTTTCCAAATACGATTGTGTTTTCAACCATCACAACTGTACCAACAACATTATTGACATTGTTGTAAAGCTTATAGATAAAGTCTAAAGCTTCCTGCAATGTTGAATTCAATAACTGCATATTGATTGGACTTTCTTTCATCAAGCCATCCAATGAGCGGATATATTCATATGCCTTACGCATATCATCTTCATACTGTTCTGAAATATTTGGCAGTTTATACTTACGGATCTTAACCTGCATGAGATTCATGATGATCTGCAGCTTTGTCAATTGCTTGCTTGCACGATCTTCATCACCTGTAGCCATTTCAATTCTGCTCTTGATGTCTTTCAAGGCATGATTGACATTTGTTACTTTCTGATTAAGATCAGCAATATTTACAACGACCATGGAAGCTGGCATCATGTAATTCTTTTCTGCATCCAGTACATTATTCTTTGTTGTATTTAAAGCAGTTAAAGCATCGTTCTGTTTTGTAGCTTCCGCAAGCAATGACTGTAAGCCATACTTTTCACCATTTGCACTAAGCTCAGAAGTAACAAATCTCGCATTCTTGTTTGCTTCTTCAAATACTTCTTCTGTATCTCTAGTTAAAGACTTCATCTGGTCAAAAGAAGAACTTTCTGTATGAATCTGCTTTGACAGCTGATCAATACGTTCTTTATATGTTGTCAAGTGTTCCGCAACACCATTTGCTTCACCATTCTTAAGTTTGAGCTGATCTTCTTTCAGAGCCTTGTCAATGGAACGAAGATTTGTTTCTACATCAAGATGCTTGAGATACACTCCACGCGACATGCACTTCTTGTAATCCTTCGCACATGCTTCCAGCATATTTGGAACAACACCACGTGCATCTTCTAATAAGGAAGGCATATCATCAAGCATGCTTTCAAGCTCCTGCATGCTTGTCTGGATGACATCCAATTCTTTATTTGCACGTTCATAGTCACTAGAATACATCCAGTCTTCAAATGTAGAGAACATCTTTTCTGTATCTGTGATCTTTGTTTCAATTGCATTCCAGTTGTAAGAAAGCTTGCCTGCATTTTCCTGTGCTGTAGACTTCAATGCACGGAAACGATTCTTGAGTGTTGTCACTTCCTGGCGCTGTGCTGTTTCTTTTGCAAGAATATCATTCAAGTAAGCATCCAGATCATTTGCTTCCTTTGTCGTTAAGGAAATGTCTGTTTCAAGTTCACTCATGATATCATCTGCTTTTCTTAATTTACCAAGCAGAATTGCATCTTCACAATTTGCAAGATTCTCACTGATCTTGCGAATGGAAGCCTGCGTCATATCATAGCTTTTCTTTGCTTCATTTACTTTGTTTGCTGTATCTGCATTGCTTCTAGCAGCAGTCACAGCCTTATTCATTTTAAATGTTAAAGGAATCGATTTAATTGCGTTATATCGCTTTTCCAGCCCTTCTAATTCTTTTCTGAATTTCTTTGTACGAACCTTTTCAACAATCAGCCATACAGCCAAGATCAATACAACGACCGCAATTCCTATCACTACTCTTATATCGGAGATAATACTCAAAATCTGATTCATAACATTACCCTCTGCATTTCTAACTAATCTTAAATATATTATCATGAAATCATAAATTCTGAAATAGAGGAAATGCAATAAGAATTTTGTTGACGAAAACCTTTTGTATGCCTATAATACCAAGTGCGTCAAATAATAGCAGCTTGTAGAGTCATAAGACAGGCGTTGTTAAGATATTTATCTAGGCAAAGTAACTGAGCTGAAACAGCGAAATGTCATTGTAACAACACCCCTTATTGATGATCTATACCTGTTGTTGTTTCGCTTATGTCATAAGGAGGAATAACACATGGCACGTTACACAGGTCCTGTTTGGAAGAAAGCTAGACGCTTAAGCTTCTCCATTTTAGAAACAGGCGAAGAGCTTAAGAAAAGAACTTATGCTCCAGGACAGCACGGTCCTACAAAGCGTATTAAACTGAGCGGTTACGGTACTCAGCTTCGTGAAAAGCAGAGAGTTCGTAACATGTATGGTCTAAACGAAAAGCAGTTTGCTAACCTTTTCCAGAAGGCATCCAAGATGGATGGTATGGCAGGTGTAAACTTCCTCGTTCTTCTTGAATCCAGATTAGATAACCTCGTTTATCGTATGGGTTTCGCTAGAACAAGAAAGGCAGCTAGACAGCTCGTTAACCACGGACATATTGAAGTTGATGGCAAGAAATTAGACATCCCAAGTGCTGAAATCAAGCCAGGTCAGGTTATCTCTGTAAGAGAAAACGCTAGAAACTTCGCAGTAATCAATGAAGCTCTTGAATCCAATATTGCTACACCAGCATTTGTTGATGTAGACAAGGATAACAAGAAAGGTACATTCGTAAGACTTCCTGAAAGAAATGAACTCAACCAGGAACTCAATGAATCCCTCATCGTTGAATACTACAACAGATAAAAAGTTGATTACGCTTAGAGTCATCCATTGGATGGCTCTTTTCTTTTTTCGCTGATTTATGCTAATATCTGTATTTTCATTTTTTGTTGTATATTTCTACTACGCATCATTTTTGTAAGTTTTGGTAGAAATTGGTAGAAAAGTTTTTTATTCAGCATTGTCCTTTATATGAAAGATTATTTTTCTTTTGTATTGAAAACTTTTTCTTTGCAAATGAAAATTTTCGTCGTATTCTAATTATCATATTGAGGTATTTACTATGCAGCGTGATTTAAAACAACTAGACGAACAAATCTTAGAACTCATGAAAGAAAGAGTTACAAAGACAAGCAGTGAACATGTATCTGAAATTGAGCAGTTAACAAAACAGTTAGATTTAATTGCTTCCACAGTTTCATACAAAACTACGTTTACACCTTCCCCACTCGTTGGCTATCAAGGTGTCAGTGGTGCATTCTCTGAACAGGCTTGTCAGAACTTCTTTTCAAAGGATGTTAAAGCAATTGGCTATCCTGAGTTTGAAGATGTTTATATTGCTTTAAAGAATGGTGATATTGATTATGGTGTACTGCCAATCGAAAACTCCTCTACAGGTGCCATCAATGATAACTATGATTTAATTCGTAAATATGGTTTCTATATTGTTGGTGAAACTGCAGTCAATGTTGATCAGTGTCTGATGGGAATCAAAGGTACAAAGCTAGAAGATATCAAAGAAGTCTATTCGCATCCACAAGGACTCGCACAGTCTTCTGATTTCTTCTTCGCACATCGCTATATGAATCCTATGCCATATAAAGATACTGCTATGGCAGCACAATATGTCAGTGAAGCAAAAGATCCAACAAAAGCTGCAATTGCTTCTAGACTCGCATGTGAATTATATGGATTAGAAATGCTGCAGGAAGCAATCCAGAACGACAAGACAAATAAAACAAGATTCATGGTCGTTTCAAGAGAATTTATTTCACCACTCGACAGCGATAAAGTATCTGTCATCTTTACTCTTCCACATGTTGTTGGTTCATTATCAACGATGCTGGAAATCACAACACTGTATGGTGTCAATCTTGAAAAGATTGAATCTAGACCAATCAAAGAAGAAAACTGGCAATATTATTTCTATATCGACTTCTTAGGCAATATGCGAGATGGTTCTGTCAGCAAGGCCATTGAAGAAATGAAAGCAAAGGCTTCCACATTCCGTCTGTTAGGAAATTACAAGAAAGCGTAGATCATATGAGAGAACTCGGAAACAATTATGTCAAAAGCTTGAAAGAAAGCGCGACATTAAAAATGAATGATAAAGCAAAGAAAATGATTCGTGATAGTATTGATGTTGTCAATCTTGCTGGTGGTGAACCAAACTTTGATACACCAAAGAAGATCAAAGACGCAACAATTCAGGCATTGAATGAAGGAAAAACACATTACGTTGCTTCAGGTATGATTCCAGAATTAAGACAGGGAATTACAGAAAAACTACAGCGAGAAAACAAGATTACAATTGACCCTTCCCAGCTCATTCTCACGCCTGGCGGAAAGTATTCTTTATTTCTTTGCATGCAGGCATTGTTAAATCCAGAAGATGAAGTCATTATTGTTGCTCCAGCATGGGTTTCGTATGAATCAATGATTACCCTGAGTGGCGCAACACCAGTATTTCTAGAACTCAGTGAAGAAGACAACTTTACACTGACAAAAGAAAAACTGTTATCAGTTACAACAGAGCATACAAAGCTTGTCATTGTATGTTCCCCATCCAACCCAACAGGACACGATCTTTCTAAAGATGAACTAGATGCCTTAGAAGCATACATTCTAGAAACAAAGATTCATGTTCTTGTGGACGAAATGTATGAACATATTATCTATGGTCACAAGCATACATCTTTAGCCGCAAGAAAGAACATTCAGGATTATGTCATTTCTGTCTTTGGTTTTTCCAAAGGCTATGCAATGACAGGATGGAGAATGGGATATATTACTGCTTCCAAAGAAAATATTGAATATATGAATAAAGTATATTCACATTCCATTACATGTGTGAATCAGTTTATTCAGTATGGTGGTGTTGTGGCATTAAACTGTTACGATGATATTGAAAGAATGCGTCAGGCTTATCAAAGACGTAGAGACTTCTTTATTTCTGGATTAAATGCGATTGATGGTGTGGAAGCTTCCAATCCAGACGGTGCATTCTATGCATGGGTAAAGTTTGACGGATTTCAAGACAGTGATGCCATTTCTGACTTCTTACTCGAAAATGCACATGTTGCTTCTGTCAGCGGAAAAGCATTTTCACCAAGTGATACAAATCACGTTCGTTTCTCATTTGCGGCAAGTGATGAAGAATTAGAAAAAGCAGTAACAAGAATCAAACAGGCAATTGAAAACCGATGAAAAAATCATCGGTTTTTTATATTGCAGTATTTGGATTTCTGTATTGTCCGTGTTTGTTTGTTTTACCATTTCCATACTGTATCGCAAACTTAGGACAGCGATGCAGACAACCAAGACACATTTCACATTCCTTATCTTTCCAAATTGGATAGCCATCTTTCATTGCAATTGCCTGTACTGGACATTTTTTAGCACATAATCCACATCCAATACAGATATCTTGATTGACAGATAAATGTTTTGTCTTTCTCTCTGTATGGTACATATACAAAGATGGCAGTACAGTAATCAGTACTGGCAGTTTCCCTTTTACAAAATCTCCATTTAAATTTGTTTGAATTTTTTGGATGATATCCTGCAGCTGCTGTTCTCCTTCATTCAATTTTGCATCAACTTTCTTTTGATCCGTCAGATCAAACATCGGTGTCCATGTATCCGGCATGATTACGCTATAGTAAGCATCAAACTTCTGATTGTTTTCTTGCATCAGTTTTTCCGTAAAATGAACCGCAGATCCTGTTGTAGTACCATAACTCAAAACAAAAAACGTATATGCACAGTTTTTCATCTGGATATTTTCTAAAAACGTTGCAACAATTCTAGGCAATCTCCAGAAATACGTTGGAGATACGATACCCAGAACTTTCTCATTTTCAAAGCAATAACGCTTTTCATTGATACATGTAACAATAGACATGCATTCATCATTCATGCTCTTCGCAATTGTTTCCGCAATATATTTACTATTCCCTGTCGCACTGAAATATAAAATCATCTGTAAAACCTTTCTCTTATTCTACATAAAATTATACATGTTACTTCAAACAAAAAGGAGAATTGCTTCTCCTATTGCTTTCTAGCCTGTCTTTTAATAAATGTTCGTAATTGAATAAATCCAATTACAAGGACACAGGCAAGTATGATTGACATATGCTATCTCCACGGTTAGTTATTACTAACCATTTATACTATAACATAAATATTCATTCATTCGATTGTAGACGATTCCTCGTTGATTTTCTTTTCTACATGAATCGAAATGGTATTGCTGATGCGAACAAGTTCAACGCCTGCTGCTTTTAGCATACGCTTGGAAGCAATGTTTGTATCCACACCATTGTACTTATCAGATTCATATACAATCTTTTTAATTCCAGATTGAATGATTGCTTTCGCACATTCGTTACATGGAAATAAAGAAACATAGATTGTACAGCCTCTCACACTTCTTTGAGAATTCAAGATTGCATTCAACTCTGCATGAACCACAAAGGCATACTTGGAAGTTAATACATCCCCTTCTCTGCTCCAAGGAAATTCATCATCACTCACACCTGTAGGAAATCCATTATACCCGACAGATACAACTCTATGATTTTCATCAACAATTGCTGCACCAACCTGAGTATTCGGATCTTTGGAGCGCAATGCAGAAAGATGGGCAAGTCCCATGAAATACTCATCCCATGTAAGAACGTTGTCGACTCTTTTTTCCATTAGATATCCTCTCTTCTTAGCTTTTCTAATAATGTTTCAAAATAATCTGGAAGTGGTGCAGTAAATGTCATCTTTTGATGTGTTGAAGGATGTACAAGAGTCAATTGGTATGCATGCAGACACTGTCCCTGTGTATCCATCATTGCACACTTTCTGCCATACTTTTCATCCCCTGTGACTGGATGATTAATATATTTCATATGAACACGAATCTGATGTGTTCTGCCAGTCTCTAAAGAACAATCCAGTAATGTATAGTGCTGAAATCTTTCCTTCACTTTAAAGTGTGTTCTAGCATCCTTAGAATTTGTTGGTGTGACTGTCATCTTTTGACGGTCTCGGCGGTCTCTTCCAATTGGGGCATCGATCACACCAGCTTCATTGGCAATATTGCCATCTACCAACGCAATATATTCTCGATGGCATTGTTTTGTTTCCAGCTGTTTTGCGATTGCATTATGCGCAAGATCATTCTTGCAGGCAACAATACATCCCGTTGTATCTTTATCAATACGATGCACGATACCAGGACGAATCACGCCATTGATTCCAGAAAGATCTTTACAGTGATACAACAATGCATTCACTAGCGTACCAGAATAATTTCCTGGTGCTGGATGAACAACCATTCCCTTTGGCTTGTTAATCACGATAATATCATCATCTTCATACAGGATATCTAATGGAATGTCTTCTGCCTGTACATTCAATTCTTCATTTTCAGGAACATCACAGCTGATGGTATCTCCACACTGTACCTTATAGGATGATTTTTCAGCCTTGCCATTGACAAAGATCTTCTTTTCCTTAGCAAGATCCTGTACACGTGTACGAGATAATTCACTCACTTCACTGAGATACTTATCTAAGCGTGCTCCACTTTCTTCTACGATCCATTCTGTATAGCTCATACGTTTTTCTTTTCTTCCTTCATTGATACGATAAATAGTAGAATGACACCAATCGTTAATGCACTGTCTGCAATATTAAAGATTGGAAAGTCATATCCAAAAATAATAAAATCTAAAAAGTCTCTGACATAGCCTAAAAATAAGCGGTCAAACAGATTTCCTGCTGCCCCGCCAATCATTAAGGCAAGCGCAATTTTCATTAGCTTTGAACAGTCTTTTTTCAAAACACAATAAATCATGACACCAATCGCAGCCGCAGAAACAATCGATAAAAATGCCTGCTTGCCACTTAACATTGACCATGCCATACCTGTATTTTTTGCAAATGTCAAAGAGAAAAAACCAGGAATGATTTCTACATTCTGCAATGCAGTTTGACTTTCAATGATATATTTAGAAACAAGGTCTAAAACAATTACAATTGTACTGATTATTATGACTGCCATACTTACCTCTGTTTCTCATTTGTGAAGACTGTAAACTGTTCCAGTTCATATGGTTCAAATTTGTTTACTAAAGATGCATATGCTTTATCAAATGCATCTCCATCAAAGTCTTCAGATAATCTTTTAAGAAGTCTTTGCTTCAAAATCACACTATCCTGATGTGGTAAAAGCACTTCTCTACTTGCCAGTACAACATTTGCTTCATCCAGGATTACAACTTCAAATGTGTAGTCCTGCGCATCTTTTAAAGAAGCAAGCAATGTATCATCTCCATCTTTAATGCAGAATGGGATATCACTTGTTTCCAGGCAGTCATAGATCTCAAGCAGGAATGCATCTACAATTCCTTTCTGTATAAAAGAAATATGGATATCACTCTTGTTCACTCTCTGCAATTCTTCTTTGTCCCATACACGATCTTTTAGAAAGAAGATCCAATGATGGTCCTTATAATCCAGCCAGATACCGTCTGCTGATTCAATGTTTAACTTTTGATTTTTTTGAAATACTGTCATATTCACTCCAATCACGTACAAAATTATACAAAAAATAAAGACATAAAGAAAGAAGCGTTATTTAAACGCTTCAATTACTGATTGTATTGTTTTAATGCCTGTGCAATCTGATCCGGGCAGGATGTGTTCTTGAATCCACAATGAATGCCATCTAATACATCAATCACTTCCTGGATCTTTCTGCCTTTAACTAAAGCACCGATTCCCTTCAGGTTACCGTTGCATCCACCTTCTACAACGAGAGACTGGATTGTATCTCCTTCAATTTCAAACGTCATTTTCTTGCTGCAGACGCCCTGTGGTTTAAATTCATATGTTGCCATAATTTCACTCTCTTTCCTTGCGTAAAATGTTAACACAAAACTGTACAAATGAGAAAAGAAATGCTATTTTCTTATACATGATTACATTAAGAAAAGAAACAACAGATGCATTAAACATTGAAAAGTTCACAGATATTCAGCAGCAGGTGATTCCACATGCCATCAATCACGAAGATATCTACGCATTAGCTCCAACTGGCAGCGGAAAGACATACGCTTATGTTCTGCCTGTCTTAGAACAGATTGAACTGCAAGGTAAAGGAAAGCATTTTCCTCGCTGTATTATATTCGCACCTACACGAGAACTATCCATACAGATTACACATGTCATTCGAGATCTCTTGAAGAATCGAGAAGGCATTCGTACAAGTTTGCTGACTGGCGGCTATGATATCCAGAAACAGATTCAGGCATCACGAAATGGTGCAGATATTGTGGTTGGTACTCCAAGCCGCATCAAAGATCATCTAAGACGTCATACATTAAAGACAAAGATGTGTGATATGGTCGTAGTCGATGAAGCGGATATGATGCTGTCGATGGGATTTGAAGAAGATCTTCTTGATTGTCTCAACTATCTCAAAGAGCATCAGACAATGCTGTTTTCAGCTACCGAAACAAACGAAACAAAAGCACTTGCCAAAACAATACTGCGCGATCCATTTCTTACTACAATCAAAGAAGAAACAGAGAAGAAACAGGATATTACTGTGCATCTTCTACAGACAAAAGAAACATCCAAGATTGATGTACTGACACGTTTATTAAACAAGGAAAAGAATCAATGTATTCTTTTCTGCAACAAAAGAAAAACATGCGATTTCTTAACTGAACTGCTAAAGAAAAGAAATTACTCGTGTGATACGATTCACTCAGATATGAACTATCAGACAAGAAAAAAAATCATGGAAAGCTTTCGAAACCATGATTTACAGATTCTATGTGCAACGGATGTCGCAAGTCGAGGTATTGATATCCCAAGTGTAGATACTGTCATCCTCTATGATATTTCTGATACAGAAGAACAATTAATTCATCGTGTTGGAAGATGTTCTAGAGATGGAAGAAAAGCAAATGCATATTTATTGATTACGAAAAATGATCATCGCTACAGCTATGACAATTTATTCAAGAAAGTTATAAAGGAGAATCAGTGATGATTCTCCTTTTCAATTGGCATTTCAAAATAGAATGTTGATCCTTTTCCTTTCGAGGATTTCACACCATATGGTACACCATGCAGCTCCAGCAATTGCTTAACAATATTCAAGCCAATGCCAGAGCCATTAGCTACACGGACATGTTCCTTATCAACCTTATAGTAACGATCCCAGATATTATCCAGATCTTTTGAATCAATACCTTCACCAAAATCCTGCACTTCAATACGCACAGTATTTTCTTTTTTGATTTCTCTTACGATGATATGCTTTGCTTCACCACCGTAATTGACCGCATTGTTCAAAAAGTTATTGATGACCTGTTCAATACGTTTCTTATCCGCATTGACATAGATCGTATCCAGCAGTTCACTTTCGATCGTATAGCCTTCCTGCATACGATAAACATCATATTTCTGCAGCTGTGTTTTTAATAATGCTGAAATATCAAATACTTCCTTATGCAGAACGATCCTTCCATCCTGTAAACGAGACATATCCAGCAAGTCATTGACCAAAGCATTCAATCGCTTCGTTTCATCAACAATGACTTGAATATTTTCATCAGTTTTTTCTTCTGGAAGATCAATCATCATTTCACCATATCCGCCAATCATTGTTAATGGTGTTCTTAGATCATGAGAGACATTGGATATCAGATCTCTTTTTGCCTTGTCTGCTTTTTGAATATCATTTGCTGCCTGTACAAGTGTATTGTTCAGATCCGCCGCTTCTTTATAGCGGTTTGTTTTTGGATCAATTGTATACTTTCCCTGTGGGAGCTGTTTGGCATTGGATGTAATACCAATGATTGGTTTTGCGATATGCCGATACATTAATAACGTCAAAATAGCAACCGCAACAATCATAAATAACGCAATATAGCGCATTTGTGAAGCTAGTGTTTCTGTTGTTGCATTGAGTGGTGTTATATTACCAGAAACCATAATAATGGAGCTGTAATCTGCCGCATTGACAATCTTTGTATACACAATTGTATCAAAGTTATCTCCCTGATCACCATCAACACCAAAATCGCTGGAATTATTCGTCACACGCGCAAGATAAGAATGATTTTTGCTTCCAATTGCTTTTGTGACAAACTTTGCTCTTTCAGAATTTGTAATCGAAGAAATCATGCATCCACGGTTTCCAATCGATCCCTGCATACCTCCACTGGAAGAAGACTGATACACCATAATACATGTATCAGACTGTGACTGCATGTAATCAACGAATTCATCCAGTCTTTCATCTTCAATGAACTTTTCTACAAATGAGCCAACGGTCTCAATACTTTTAATTTTATTTGCTTCATACATTGGCTGCAGTAAGACAATCTGAAACAAGAATACAATAGATGCGGTTAGAATACAGAAGATGATCAGATATTTACCGATTTCCCATTTTAAACTAGTCAGCTTTTTCAAAACGGTACCCTACGCCTCTCAATGTAACGATATACCTGGCATATTCACCAAGATTTCTACGCAGCAGCTTAATATGTGTATCTAATGTACGATCATCACCAAAGAAATCATAGCCCCACACATTACTCAATAACTGCTCACGTGTTAAGGCAATGCCACGATTCTTTACTAAATACAATAATAAATCATATTCTTTTGGTGACAGCTGCACACGTTCCTTGTCAATTGTTACTGTTCTAGCGGAATTATCAATCACCATTGCATCAATCACATATCGATCACTCATATCTACTTTTGGAGCAGTACGCTTTAAGATTGCCTGGATACGCATCATCAATTCCTTTGTAGAAAATGGCTTGACAACATAGTCATCAATCCCTAAATCAAATCCATGAATCTTATCATACTCTTCCCCTAAGGCACTCAACATGATGAAAGGCATGTCAGGACATGTTTTTTTGATTTCTTTGACCGCAGAAAAACCATCTAATTCAGGCATCATGATATCCATAATAACTAAATCATATGAATTGTTTTCACACTTTTCTACCGCTTCCATTCCATTTGCGGCTTCATCTGTTTCAAATCCTTCATGATGTGCATATTTCGCAATCAATGAGCGAATCTTGTCTTCATCATCTGTAATCAATATTCTTGTCATAAGCGTAACCTCTACCACATTATCGTAAGCAATGGATGTGAATTCATTGTGAATTTTTTCCAATGATAAACTGAATTATTTCCCTTCAATAAAGGATACTGCATCTTTGATTTCAGGAATTTCAAGATCTTCCATTGTTCCATCATCTGCACTTTCAGCAACCTTCTGTCTCATTGGAATCTTTGCAAGAACTGGCAAGCCATACTTCTCACTGACTTCATTGATATGAGACTTTCCAAAGATTTCAATCTTTTCATTACAGTTTGGACATTCCACATAGCTCATATTTTCAATCAAGCCAAGTACTTTAATATCCATAGACTGTGCCATATTGATTGCCTTTTCAACAACCATAGAAACAAGTTCCTGTGGGCTTGTTACCACAACGATCCCATCTAATGGGAATGACTGGAACGCTGTTAGAGGAACATCACTTGTTCCAGGAGGCATATCTACAAACATATAGTCAACGTTGTCCCATACAACATCTGTATAGAACTGCTTCAAGATATTCGCAACCATTGGTCCTCTCCAGATAACTGGCGTTTCATCAGAATCCAGAATCATGTTTGTAGAAATGACCTGAATTCCATTCTTTGTGATATATGGATAAATGTATTTCCCATCGCCCATTGCCTTATCATGAATACCGAATGCCTTTGTCTGGGATGGACCAGTAATATCGCCATCCAATACACCTACACGGTATCCTCTTCTTGCCATTTCACAAGCAAGCATACTTGTGACGAAAGATTTACCTACGCCACCTTTTCCACTGACTACGCCAATGATTTTCTTCACAGAAGACTTTTCATTCAAATCAATCTTAAAAGAATTCTTCTTTTCAGGCATATGAAATCCATAATCTTCTGGTGTTTTTCCTTTACAGTTTTTTTCACTCATAATACTTCTTTATCTCCTCCTGTCTATTCTACCACAATATTTGAAATTGTAAGTTTTTACACATTTATCACTGGATTTCTACCAATTCATAGAAATCCAATGATAATGGCAACATATATTGTGGTAAACTAGATGTGTATGTGTTGGAGGAAAAGAAAAATGGCAGGATATGTAGTTGTCGGAACACAATGGGGAGATGAAGGAAAAGGAAAAGTCGTAGACTTGCTTGGCAAGCACGTTGACATGGTCGTTCGTTATCAGGGTGGTAACAATGCTGGTCATACAGTTGTCGTCAATGGCAAAAAAACTGTACTTCACCTGTTACCTTCAGGTATTTTAAACAAAGATGCATTATGCGTTATTGGACCTGGTGTTGTATTAAATCCATTTGTTTTATTTGAAGAAGTTGAAGCTTTAGAAAAAGAAGGATTACAGTGTGATCACTTAAGAATTTCTGATCGTACACAATTATTGATGCCTTATCACGTTAGACTCGATGAACTGATTGAAGCACGTGGCGGCAAGTACAAGGTTGGTACAACAAAGAATGGTATCGGTCCATGCTATGCTGATAAATATTCTAGAATTGGTATTCGTGTATGCGACTTGCAAGACTGGAATGTATTTGAAGAAAAGCTGAAGTCTACATTAGAAATTAAAAATGCTGAAATTGAAAAAGTATATGGCGGTGAACCATTTGACTATGATGAAATAGTTGCACAATTCAAGGGAATCAGAGAAAAGATGCTTCCTATGATCTGTGACTCTGTTTCTCTTGTCAATGAAGCATTAGAAAATGATAAAGTTGTTTTATTTGAAGGTGCACAGGCTAACATGCTGGATATCAACTATGGTACATATCCATTCGTAACATCTTCTTCTCCTACAAGTGCTGGTGTATTAGAAGGTGCTGGTGTACCACCACAGTCATTGACTAGAATCATCGGTGTAGCCAAAGCATATTCTACACGTGTTGGTGAAGGTCCATACATTACTGAATTACTAGGTGATGAAGGTGAAGCATTAAGACAGAAAGGCTTTGAATTTGGTGCTACTACAGGTAGACCACGTAGATGTGGATGGTTAGATCTTCCTGTTGTAAAACAGGCAGTCAGAATCAATGGACTTACAGATATCGCAATGACAAAGATTGATATCTTGACAGGCTATGACAAGATTCCTGTATGTGTTGGCTATGAACTTGACGGAAAACAAATTGACTATGTACCTGCTTCCCTGGAAGTATATGGCAGATGCAAGCCAGTATGGAAAGTCTTTGATGGATGGACGGAAGATATTTCTCAGATCAGAAACTATGAAGATCTTCCTGAAAACTGCAGAAAGTATGTAGAATTCGTTGAAGAATATACAAAGACATCTGTATCTTTAGTATCTGTTTCTCCTGAACGTGAAGGCAACATCATTCGCAAGCCTTTAATCTAATGGAACCAGAAAAAGAAAAGAAAAAACCTGTGAAGCAGCAGCCTCATATTCTTACAAGAGAAGATGAAGAAATGTTTCAGCAGGATCGTTATGAAGAACAGTTTGAATCTGGCGCTCCAAAATTGGATGAGGTGTCAAGAAATTGATTTTCAAATAACATGAGGAATTGAAAGAATTTCAACACCTC
>QQXM01000219.1 GCA_014610835.1 Erysipelotrichaceae bacterium 7770_A6 | reverse complement strand
TTTTGCATTTGCAGATTTAAACAGGTAACTGTGTAAAAACAGTAGAGGTCGAGTGAACCGGCCATTGTGAAAACATAGTGCAGCCGTAAGGTGCGTAACTACAGGCCACAAGAATCAAAATCCCTGTGGTAATACCCTTCTCTGTATGCGAAGAGTACATCACAGGGATACCACATCGGAACTACGATGTAGCTGGTTCTGTATGCAGAAAGTCTGTCAAGATACTTTGACCACACACGTTCTGTTGTTTCTTTCCCTTTGCTCATCAGACTGATGCGTTCAGCTTTTTTCTTCATGAAATACTGATTGACTGACTTGATGAATCTGCCTTTAAAAAGAATACTTTTACCCGTATCTGAAACAACAGCCATTGTGTTGTCTACACCAAAGTCAAC
>QQXM01000218.1 GCA_014610835.1 Erysipelotrichaceae bacterium 7770_A6 | reverse complement strand
GAAAAGCCAGTAATCAAGGATGAAAAGACGGGTGTAACATTAGAAGAAGGTAAGGATTACGAAATCGTATATCCAGAAGATATCAAGAATACTGGAGAAATCACAGCTACTGTAGTAGGTAAGGGTGATTATGAAGGTTCATTCGAAATTAAGTTCAATATTCTAAAGAGAGACGTAACATTCACAAGTGCTACTGACTCTAAGCAGTATGATGGAAATGCATTAACAAATGGTAATGTAGAAA
>QQXM01000217.1 GCA_014610835.1 Erysipelotrichaceae bacterium 7770_A6 | reverse complement strand
AATTTTAGTCAAAAGAAAAAAGCCAGCACATCAGATGACTTTCAAAAATTCATTTATTACTTAACTGGATCTAACAAATCCGATGTACTTCCGACCTTCACCGCAACAGTTTCAAGTTTTCTGCCACGATAGCTTTTTCCGTCCATCATGTAGACAATTGCGTTGTCAAATATCCGATCTAATGCACACAGCAGTGTGTCATCTTCATCAAAGTCCTCTTTCCATTGGGAAGGGGATTTATTGCTTGTAAAGATCATACAGTTCGGACCTTCTTTTGATGCCCGTCTGTCAATGACATCAAAGAAGATTCTTGTATTCTCTTTGTCGAACTTGCATCTTCCCATTTCATCAATAATAAGACAACTTGGCTTTACAAGACCATTTGTCGTGCTTCCTACACTGTCATTCTTTCTTGCCTGAGTAAGACGCTGATTGAGTTCTGTTGCCTTCAGGAAATAAACCTTATTTCCCAATTCGCAGCACGCTCTTCCAAATGCCATAGACAGGTGTGTCTTACCAATTCCTGGCGGACCGATAAAAGCAAGATTTCTGTGTTCATACAGCGGGGATAGTGTACTGAGATTCTTCAGCTTTTCCAGATTATTTGAATGCACATATGAGAAATCAAAATTACTGAAGGTTTTTGATTCTGTCAGTGGAAGTCTGCTCAACTTCAGGCAGGTATTCACCACTGTCTCCTTTTTTCTCTCTTCAAGAATCTCAAAAAATTCTGTTGTTTTTTCAATCTCTTCCTGACTCATATTCAGCTTTGTAAAACAGCCTGCAATTTCTTCGGCAGATATGCTCAGTTTCAGAT
>QQXM01000038.1 GCA_014610835.1 Erysipelotrichaceae bacterium 7770_A6 | reverse complement strand
AGACCTTTTTACTCATATATATTATATCATAAATAAAGTGCAAAATATGGCTTATTTATGCGAAAATATATTGTTTTATAGCAGCACAGAAATCAAAAGAATAGAAGAGTACATCAGTTAACAGTAACGCTGAATTCACCACCGCCCTATGAGGACGGCGCACTCTTCTGAAGTGCTAATAGATATAAACTGCATAAAAAAAGAACCCATACATTATGGATTCTTTCATAGTTTTTCAGCAATTAAGCCTTGTTAGCAGAGCCGAAAGCTTCGCAAAGTTCAACAACCTTCTTTGTTACAGCTTCTGTACCTGGCTTGAGAAGTTTACGTGGGTCATAACCCTTGCCTTCCTTATCCTTGCCAGCTTCGATGTAAGCTCTTGTAGCTGCAGCGAATTCTAACTGTAATTCTGTGTTGATGTTAACCTTAGATACACCAAGTGTAACAGCTTCGTGAACCTGTTCAAATGGAATACCAGAACCACCGTGTAATACTAGTGGCTTGCCTTCAACAGCTTCGTCGATTTCCTTTAATCTGTCGAAGTTTAATCCCTTCCAGTCAGCAGGATATACACCATGGATGTTACCAATACCAGCAGCTAAGAAATCAACGCCTAAAGCTGCGATTTCAGCACATTCCTTTGGATCAGCTAATTCACCGTTAGATGTAACGCCATCTTCAGTACCACCGATACCACCTACTTCACATTCAACAGAGATACCCTTTGAATGAGCTAAAGAGATGATGTCCTTGGACTTAGCAACGTTTTCATCAAAATCGTAATGAGATCCATCAAACATAACAGATGTGAAACCAACTTCAATACAAGCCTTTGCACCTTCGTATGTGCCATGGTCTAAATGAAGAGCTACTGGAACAGTAATACCCATTGATTCATAAAGATCACGAACCATGTCAGCGACTGTCTTGAAGCCACCCATGTACTTACCAGCACCTTCAGATACCTGTAAGATTGTTGGGGACTTTGCTTCCTGTACGCCAGCAAGCACAGCCTTTGTCCATTCTAAGTTGTTGATGTTGAAGGCTGGAATAGCGTAATGTCCTTCGTGAGCCTTTTCAACCATTTCTTTTGCAGAAACTAATGCCATAATATTTCGATTCCTCCTATATTTTGGTACCTATATTTTAGTCGCGATTAACCTCCATGACAAGCTTTACTTGTGATACGAATCACTTATTTACATTTTTTTCATACAATTGCATAAAAATAATACATAACTTCGCCATTATCATCTAATGCAGACATGTAATATAACGTTGCTTCTTTTGTATCTATGGATATCTTTCCAATGATCTGTAAACTCTTTGATTCCTTATTTTTTGTCAAATCATCAAAGTGATCTTTTACATATTGCTGACCATCATTCATCATTGTTTCTTGATTGTCATATACATCTGAACGATACAATACATTTCCAAGATAAGAATTCACATCTTCCCATTTACCTTGACCTTCACTTGCTTCATCTTTTCCTTCATTCATCTGTCCCAAAGCCTGCGTATATGTTCTTGTACCAATTGTCATAAATGATGATGGTTCTTTTTTCTTAACGGTAACACTAAACGCAAGATCTGTTGCATTTCCATTGATATCGCAAGCTTTTAAACGTACATTGTAACTTCCAGGTGTTTCTGTATCTACATCACTAGAAATCGTATACCAGCCTTTCGAATAATATGGTGCATTCTTCCCTTCCTTTTCAGGTTCCGTTTCAACAAACTGCAAATCGCCATCAACAGCATCTTTCACAGATTCAATATTATCTGCTGCATCAAATGCATCACCTTCTGTAATTGTCACTTTGCTTTCTTTCAATGTAATCTGTGGAGACTGGGTATCATGCACAGTAATATTCAAAGAAAAATCTCTCGTAACTTTCTGACCATAGCTGTCATTCATAGAAACTGTATATACAAGCTTCTGCGTTCCTACTTTAGATGTATCAATCGTTGATGGATTACATTGGATATCACCATAGTGTGTATCCACAATCGAAAGTGGATCATTTGCTTCAACGCCATATTCATAGATTGTCAAATCCACTTTGTTGCCATCAGCATCCTTTTCATCTTCTTTAAAAGTAACTTTTAATTGGTTATAGATCTTATCATACGCAGCCTGTTTCGCCTGCTGCTGTTTTTCATAATTAGAAATCAGCAAATACCCACCAATACAAATGACACACACAACCGCCAGCACAATAAAAATCCATGTTTTCTTTTTATGATTTGCTGGTTTTTTATCAATTGTTTCAGGTTCTTCTTTTTTTGTCTCTGCTTTCTTTTCTGACATCCCAATATGAATATCATCTTTCTCAGCATCATCCAAATCCACAGTAATAGGGGTCATACGCACCGGTTTTTCAACAGGTTCATCCAATGTATCCTCTTCATTTTCGTGATGATATACAACATCTTCAACGATAGGCAGCTCTTCTGTATGCTGATCCTCTTTCAAATTCTTGTCTGGCTCCATATTCTTCACCTTTCCAAAAAAGGGGTCACTTCAAGTGGCCCCTCTTTCATTTTTTAATTGTCAAATGCATCATCCCCAGTAGGAAGGTCTAATCCGCTCTTATCCAGTGTTTCGTCGAGATCTTCATCATCCATCGCAATCTCACTTGTATCGATATGAACTTCATCAAACTTTCTTCTGTTTCTTAGATCCCATTTGTTTCCTTCTAAAGAAGCAAATCTTGAATCAAGCATCAGTTCTGAATAGAACTGACTCTTTTTCTTTCTTAATTTTTCTTCTGGAATGCTCATTTGCTTACTTACTTCTGCCCAAAGTTTTGCAAAATCGATTTCTTTTTTTCTCTTTGACAAGCACTGGTAAGCTACATCCGTCATGCTCTGTGAAACGCTCATTTTTTATCTCCCTTATCTACGCATTTTAAAATGCAAACGATTTCTTTATTGCGCAAGTATGTTACATTGTGGAAGATATAAAGTCAAGATACATTATGAAAGATATTGTATGTTCCACTCCAACCTTTGGCGTAAAATTTCTTCATTTTCACAAATCACACTGTATTCAACAGCCCATAGCGACTCGCTTTTTACGACTTTGTGTGTTTTTGTTTTCATCTCCATATCCCCATATGGACTTTTTATCGTCGAATGACCAAATTTTCCATTTTTTAAAACTGTAGTGGAAGAAATATCACATTTTCTCTCTAATGTAACCTCATCTTCTTCAAACGTCACAAAATGCAAAGCATTTTCATCTTTTTCTTTGTATTTTAAATGATTGTTTTCTAAAATTGCATTTCCATCCGCAATTATTTTTTCTTCATTTTCTAATAAATTAATTTGTTTTAACTGTATTCTTACTTTCATTACTCCACCTTAGGAAAATACACTTTATTGTCATCTTTCTCTGGTCCATGGATCAAAGAATATACGATATTGGAAGCATTCGATAATTCCTTTGTTGAACCATCTTTCATACGTACCCATATGCTTCCTGTACCAGAACCAGAATACGGAACATATGGAGATTGTGCAACCTCATCTTTTGCCCAGTAATAATGCAGATCATATCCATTCTTCTTTAATGTATTTCTGATCTTGCGGTTCTCATTTGGCTGAGAATCTTGATATTCAAATAAAATACGATCTCGAATACGAATTGCTAAATCTGAAACAATTGGATCAGGATGTTTTGTCAACAAATGGAAACCATATCCACACGACGTTTCATCAAGTTGAAAATAAGCATCTAAAGATATCTTTTTTCCTGAAATAATTGGTTCAAATAGAGAAATGACATGTTCATCAGCATTTTCATATCCCAGATCTTTCAATCGCTTAAAAAGCAAATGCAGTACGGTTTCATAGCTTCTAGCAACGGGATGATAGTAAACCTGCCAGTACATGTGATAACGTGCCATAATGTAGTTTTCAACCGCATATACGCCACTTTCTTTGATTACAAGCTGCTTTCCATCATGTACACGCATTGTTCTCAAGATTCTTTCAAGATCATATTCCCCATATTTTGTACCAGTAAAATATGCATCTCTTAACAAGTAATCAAAGCGATCCGCATCTAATTGTGAAGAAATCAGCTGACTCAATAATGGATTGCTGCTTTCATGTCGAATCACATCCGCTACATCTTTACTCAATCCTTCGCAACAATCTTCAAGAATTCTTGTAATTTCTGTATTTTCTTCAATGATTCTGCACGTAAACTCTTCATGGCTTGTTTTCGTAACACCTTCAAACGCATGAGAATATGGGCCATGACCAATGTCATGTAAAAGCCCCGCAAGCATTGCGGTTACTTTTTCCCTTTCATTTAAGGCATTTGAAATATCCTGTACTTCACTGACCATTCTTCTAACAAGTTCATATACACCTAAAGAATGCCCAAATCTTGAATGCTCTGCACAATGATATACAACATACGCACCACCTAGCTGACGTATTCTTCTTAGACGTTGAAACCAGCTGGAATTGATCACATCCCATACAACCTGCAAATCCACATGAATATACCCATGTACGGGATCTCTCAACACCTTTTCTTCAGTTGTCTTTTTAAACATTTTTATTTTTCCTCAAGAAGAACGACCGCAAATGCCTGCACACCTTCTTCTCTGCCAACAAATCCCATCTTTTCTCCACGTGTTGCCTTGACACTGACTTGATCAATTGAACAATGTAATGCATCCGCGAAGTTTTGTCTCATTTTTTCAATATGTGGTGCCATTTTAGGTTTTTCAATCATAATCAGTGAATCAACATTTCCGATTCGATATCCTTTTTCATCCATCATTCTAGCAACTTCTTTTAAAATGATTTGTGAATTCACACCTTTCCACTTTTCATCTGTATCAGGAAACCACTTTCCTAAATCTCCTAATGCAAGTGCACCTAAAATAGCTTCTGCTACCGCATGCGTTAATGCATCAGCATCAGAATGTCCAACCAATCCTTTTGTATGTGGGATTTCAACGCCACCTAAAACAAGTTTTCTGCCTTCAGCTAATTGATGTATATCAGCACTTTGTCCAATTCTCATATGAATATCTCCATCTTTTTTATCTATTTTACCGTATAATATTTCATATGAAATTAGAAATTCCAGAATATGTATCTATTTTAATGAAAGAATTAAACAAACACGGTTATGAATGCTTTGTGGTTGGCGGAGCAATCCGTTCTATTTTGCTAAACAAGCCTGTCAACGACTATGATTTGACCACAAGTGCACTCCCAGAAGAAACAAAGCAGGTTTTTCATGCCTATCATACAATTGATACAGGTTTAAAACACGGCACAGTCACTGTCGTTTCAAAACATATTCCTGTAGAAATCACTACCTATAGAAAAGATGCAGAGTACAAAGATCACCGCCATCCAGACGAAGTTATTTTCACACGGACAATCAAAGAAGACTGTGCACGTAGAGATTTCACAATTAATGCCCTTTGTTATTGTGAAGGAACTGGTATTTTAGATTTTTTCAATGGAAAAAAAGATATTGAAAAAAAGATTGTTCGCTGCATTGGTGATCCTTATCAACGTTTTGAAGAAGATGCATTACGCATTTTAAGAGCGATTCGCTTTGCTTCGCAGCTTAATTTTTCAATTGATGATCATACATCAAAAGCAATCTTAGATACAAAAGAAACATTGTCTTATGTTTCCATCGAAAGAATTCAGGAAGAGATGAATAAGTTTTTTGCTGGCGAAGGCTGTGTTCCTTTATTGTATCCATATAGAAAAGTGTTCTCTGTGTTTCTAAAGGAAATGGATTCAGTGAACTGGGAACAATTAATTCAGCGATTACAGAATTCTAAGCAAGACTACAGAATTCGTTTTGCTCTAGTATTATCAGATCCTGCATTCAGTGATGTTAAACACACATTAAAATACATGAAATATTCAAACAAAGAAATCACCGCAATTTCTCAAATGATCAAATACAGAAATGCACCAATATCCACAAAAACAGATATTCTATATTTATTGAAAGATATGTCATGTGATTTCATGCAATATTTAAATTACCGAGAAGCCTATGATTTAACGTCATATGAACAATCTTTCCATATTTATCAATCTATTATTCAAAACAATGATTGTTACAGCTTAAAACAGCTTCAAATCAATGGAAAAGATATGATTGCTTTAGGATATACAGGAAAAGATATTTCACTGTACCTCAATCAATTATTGAATGCAGTCATTGAAGAAAAAACAGCCAACAATAAAGAAAAATTGATTGCTTACTTACAAACAATCAATTGATATGCATATCTAGGGGAACCATCTTTGACATAGATGATTCCTGTTTTTTTAAATCCATTCTTTTCAACCATTTTCCGCATCGATGCATTCTTTTCATGCGTATCAATACGAATGTTGAAAATATCTTTTTCTCTGCCAATTTCTTTTGCTTTTTCTATAAACAGGGAAGCAACATTTTTACCTTTCATTGATGAATCAACACATATTCTATGAATCACAATATATGGATCATCATTGAACCATGCACCATCAATAACAGTATAGTTAGGTTCTGCAAGAGATGAAATATATGAATATCCTATCACCTCTCCATTTTCACACGCACAATACGCACCACCCTTTTGGATATCATCCAATACATCACACGCATCAGGATACCCATTCTGCCATTGTGGAATATCATTTTCTTTTAAATATGCTTTTGCCTGATTTATAATTTCTACGATTTGCAGAACATCACTTTTCTTACTTTTTCTAATTTCCATTTCATTTAAAAAGCAGGTTACCCTGCTTTACACTTCTTATAGTTTCTTAAACTGATCTACATCAAGAACGAAGATTGTAGCTCCACCAACCTGTACTTCTACAGGGAAAGAAGCATAGCGTCCAATATCATAGCTAGCTGTAGATGGAACGATTTCAGTACGTCTTTTTGCTTCAGAACCAATAACATCAATACATTTATCAACAAGATCGTCATCTGTACCGACGATTAACGTTGTATTACCAGCTCTTAGAAAGCCGCCAGTTGTAGACAAACGAGTCATGTAGAAATTATTTTTTGTGAGTGCTGAAGTTACAGCAGAAGCATCATCGTTAGAAACGATAGCTAAAACGAGTTTCATATGTAAACCTCCTAATCTAATATTATTTTATCACAAATCTTTAAACATTAAATCTGAAGAAAACAACATCGCCATCCTGCATGACATATTCTTTTCCTTCAACACGGAGTTTACCAGCTTCTTTGAGCGCTTTCTCACTGCCATATTTCATGAAATCTTCATATCCATATACTTCTGCACGGATAAATCCCTTTTCAAAATCTGAGTGAATGACACCAGCACACTGTGGTGCTTTCATTCCTTCATGGAAGGTCCAGGCTCTGCATTCTGGTTCACCAACTGTAAAGAAAGTACGTAGTCCTAATAAATGATATGCAGCCTGAATGATCTGATCTAAGCCAGATTCTTTAATTCCCAGGTCGTCAAGAAATGCCTGTTTTTCTTCTTTATCTAAACCTGACAATTCTTCTTCCATCTTTGCGCAGATTGCGATGACTTCACTGCCTTCACTTTCTGCCAGTTTCTTAACATCTTGATAGTAATGATTGCTTTCAGGATCATTAATTTCATCATCAGACATATTTGCTACGTAAATGACTGGTTTCGCTGTCAATAAACCATAGTTTTTCATAATTTCAAGATCACTGTCATTGAGATCCAGTAAACGAACAGCCTTGCCATCCAGTAATTGTTCTTTAAACTTTGTTAATGTTTCCATTTCCTTGACGGCATCTTTATCTTTTGTCTGTGCTTTCTTTGCAATTTTGCTGATACGATTTTCTACAGAATCCAGATCTGCAATTGCTAATTCAAGATTAATTTCTTCAATATCACGTACTGGATCAACAGAACCTTCTACGTGTTCAATATTTGAATCATCAAAGCATCTAACAACGTGAATAATAGCATCTGTAGAACGGATGTTTCCTAAGAACTGGTTTCCTAGACCTTCACCCTTGGATGCACCCTTCACTAAACCTGCAATATCAGTAAATTCAAATGTTGTATAAATTGTTTTCTTTGGATGGAATGCTTCTACAAAGTCTTCCATTCTTTGATCAGGAACTTCTACGACACCTACGTTTGGTGCAATTGTCGCAAACGGATAGTTCTCTGCCAATACCTGGCTATTTGTAATTGCGTTAAAAAGTGTTGATTTACCTACGTTTGGTAAACCGACAATACCTGCTGTTAATGACATTTTCTAATTTACTTCCCTTCTTTATTCCTGTGGAGCTTTCTCCACAACCTTTTTCATTTTACGCTCAAATTCATGACGAGGAAACATAATTACGTTTCCACACCCCATACATTTAATTTTTATATCCGCGCCCATACGAATAATCTGCCAATATTTACTTTTATGACACGGATGTTCCTTTTTCATCTCAACGATATCATTCAATCCATATTCATTTACCATTACAATACCCTCGCTTATACGCTTCTATTGTATTCTTTAATAACATTGTAATTGTCATAGGACCAACCCCTTTTGGAACAGGTGTAATCGCACGACAATGATTCTTTACAGATTCAAAATCTACATCCCCACATAAATGGCCATCTTCTAATCGATTCACGCCTACATCAATAACATATGCATCCTTTTTTACATAAGAAGCATCAATATACTTTGGAGAACCAATCGCCACAATCAATATATCTGCCATTCTTGTAATTTCTTTTAAATTTTTTGTGTGGGAATGACAAATCGTTACCGTAGCATTTGCATTTTGAAGTAAACGAGCAACAGGTGTTCCGACAAGTTTACTTCTTCCAATCACGACCGCATGCTTTCCTTTTGGATCACAATGCATACGTTTTAACAACTCTAAAATACCACTTGGTGTACATGGAGCAAATGCCGGTTCATTTAAGAACAGCTTACCAAAATTCACTGGTGTTAAACCATCTACATCTTTATTAGAAGAAATATAAGATACTGCTTCATTTTCATCTAAACCTTTTGGAAGAGGCAACTGTAATAAAATACCATCTACTCCAGGATCATTTGATAAACGCTGCAGTTCACTGTTTAATTCTTCTTGTGAAATAGAAGCTGGCAATATCAGTTCTACACTATGAATTCCAACACTTGCGCATGCTTTTTCTTTTCCTTTAACATAGGAAATGGAAGCAGGATTATCCCCAACAAGAACAACAGCTAGACACGGTACACGATTACCACTTTGCTTAATTGCATCAATCTGCTGTCTCATCTCATCTCTGATTTCTTGAGATAGTTCGCTGCCATAAATAACTTCAGCCATCCTTCACCTCCTATTTTCGAATATCTATATCACTGTCTAATATGATTGTAACAGGTCCATCATTCAATAAATCTACCTTCATATCTGCACCAAAGATACCTTCTTCTACATGAATTCCAATCTTCCTTAAATATTCATTGAAATACATGTATAAAGGTTCTGCAATCGCTGGTTTACCAGCATATGAAAAAGAAGGACGATTTCCTTTATGACAGTCTGCATATAAAGTGAATTGAGAAATCGATAGAATAGATCCATCTACCTGTGAAAGATTCAAATTCATCTTATCTTCTTCATCTGTAAAAATTCTTAGTTTTGCGACCTTTTCAGCCATTTTTCCAACAATTTCTCTTGTATCTTCATTTTGAATGCCAACTAAGATCATATATCCTTGATTGATCTTGCCATGGATTGCTCCGTCTATTTCAACAGAAGCATGTTTTACTCTTTGAATTACTAATCTCATAACAAGGATTTTATAACAAATACCAATTTTTTAATATCATAATTCAATTTATTTTATTTATGATTGTGACAGAAATGTGAAACATGTTAAATGTAAACGCTTACAGTTTGGGATAAGTGTGTGAAAGCTTCTAAAAATTTGCTACAAACTTAAGAATTTGTTAACATTTTAGTATGCAAAAGAACAATAAATTAAAAAAGACATTCAGATTCATCTTGCCAATGTTAGCGGCGGGAGCTATTGTAGCTGCCTCAATCAACTCTGACGTTAAGGCTGATGATCCATTAAAAGGAAGTTTACCAGTTTACGATATTGAACTAGGAGATACAAATGTAGCAGCAACATTGAAAGCTGATGTTATTACAGATCGTTGTAATATTGATGACAATCTAAACATCGATGATATCAACGTTGACTTATCAAGTATTGATATTTCTGGCTTGGATACTTCAAAAGCAGGTATCCAGACAGTTACATTAAAAGTAAACCTGGTATATACGGATAATTTAACAGATTCTGTTGGTTATTCATTTACACAAAATGCGGCAGTTAACATGAAAGTAGTTTCCGCCCCAGCATTAAAACTGAAATCCAATGAAGTAACTGTTAATAACGGTGATACTTTCATTCCTGAAAGTTACATTTCTTATATCAACGACGATTCTGGTGAATTGCCAGCATTAACTGTTGATACGCAGAACTTAGATATGAATACTGATGGTACTTATCTAGTCACATATAAAGCTGTTGATTTACAAGGTAATACAACAACGCAGAATTTAGTTGTTAATGTAAAGACTCCTCAAGAAGTATTAGATCAGATTGCTGCAGAACAAGCTGCACAAGCCGAAGCTGAAGCACAGGCAAAAGCTGAAGAAGAAGCTAGAAAAGCTGCAGAACAGGCTGCTTTATTAGGAGCTAGTGAAGAAAACACAAATACTTCTGGTCTTGGATATACAGCTGGTGGTGCTAACCCTTATGGTGGTGGCTGGTCTAACTGTACATTTGGTGCATGGCAGGCTTTATATAATGCAAGAGGTATCGCATTACCAAACTTAGGAAATGCATCACAATGGTATTCAAATGCAGCAGCATTAGGTTATGCAGTAAGTGGAACACCAACTGCTGGCAGTATCGCTGTATATAACGGACATGTTGCTTATGTTGATGGCGTCGAGGGAGATATGGTTCATATTGTAGAAGGTGGTTTCAATGGTCACTATAATGAACGTTGGGTATCTTCTGGAGGTACAGGTACAAAATCAACAATTGGTTATATTAACGTCTAAAAGAACGGAATTTCCGTTCTTTTTTTTATTCAATGCCATTTTGATATTATCACCTGCCAGTCTGACAGAAAATATGCCAGTAAAATTTCAAGAAAAATACAACTGGCATTTTCGCCATGCTTGAGAAATCAATGATTTCAGGAATTAAAAAAACAAATCTTATAGAAAAGCTGTTAACTTTCGCTGAAGATTTGTTTTCTTGAATTTTCAATTAATATCACTAAGAATTTATATGCCTTAACTTAATGACATTGGGGATCATCTTCCCTTCCTTCTATTTGCTTTCTTCATTATAAATAGAATAACAAACAAAACTAATACAATAATACTGATAATATTGACTACTTTTCCAAACATACTTTATTCAATTGCTCTATACTGTGTCCACTTTCCACTCTTATATCTTATCGCAAAGAAGACAATACGTACAATCCAATCGATATACATTGCAATTCTCGTACCAACAACACCAAGTCCCATGACAGTACCTAATATATAGGCTCCTGCAACACGTGCAAAGAACATCGATAAAACGCCCACATACATCGTATACTTTGCGTCTCCTGCAGCTCTCAAGCATGTTGGTAATACAAATGCCAATGCATGGAACAAACCAACCGCAAGACACTCCATACCAAGGATTGTTTCTGTAATTGCCAGAGTTTCATTTTTTAATGTATATAACTGTAAGGCAAATGGGCTTACAACAAATAAAATTACATTGTTGATAACTGCCATGACCATTGCCATAATCAGCATCTTTCTAATATAGTATCTTGCCTGATCGTAATCATTTGCACCAACACATTGACCAACAACCGTTACCACCGCTAACTGCATTGCCATTTCTGTTGTATAGCACAATACACAGAATGAATTTGTTACGCCATTTGCCGCAATCTGCATTGTTCCATACGTTGCTACAAACATACTGATAATGACTTTTCCTAGCTGGAATAATCCATTTTCAATTCCGTTTGGAATCGCAATGGATAATATTTTTGAAATAATCGTTTGATTCCATGTCAGTATATCTTTCCACACAACACTGATTGGTGCTTCTGAATCAAAGCATAGAGCTAGCATAACAATTGCCGCAACAACCCTGCTTGCTAATGTTGGCCATGCAACACCAGCAGCACCCATATGTAATAGATATACACAAATAAAGTTTCCAACAACATTAATTACATTCATCAGGATAGAAACACGCATCGTTGTATTTGTGCGATTCATACTTCTATATAACGCTGCAGAACTGTTATATACACCTAAAAACGGAAATGACAATGCTGTGATCCAGAAATATACGCTCGCGCTGTTCATTACATCAACTTCAATGCTTTTGTATAAAGCATGCAGGATAACACTGTGGAAAGCTACGCATAAAATTCCGAACACTAAGGAAATCACAAAACTGATCATCAATAACTGTGAAGCTGACAGCTTTGTATTCTCTTCATCCTTGTTTCCAAGATATTGTGTAACAATAACAGAACCACCGCCTGCAATCGCTGTTAATATCGCTATAATCAGGTTATTTACATCATTTACAATGGATACGCCTGAAATTGCTGCTTCTCCAGCAGCAGATACCATGATTGTATCCGCCATTCCTACAAGCATCACTAACAGTTGTTCTACTAATAAAGGCAGAATTAATCTGCCAAGCTGTCGATTTGTAAACATTTTATTTTTCATAGCGTTTATGTTATTCCTGTTGTGAATGATTGTAAAGCAATTTTAAATTTTCAAAAAAATTGTTTCGAAAGAAAAACTAAGTCCTCTTAGTTTCACAGATTTTGCAATCTGACTTTTCTGGACTTAGTTTATTTATTTTTTGCGTGCAATATGTAATAAACGTAATGAATTTAATACGCAAAGCATAGCAACACCCGTATCAGCGAAAATTGCCCACCACATATTTGCGATGCCTAAAGCTCCGAAGATGAGAGTTAATACTTTAATAGCAATCGCTCCATAGATATTTTCATTCGCTACAAATAAGATACGTTTACTAGCAGCAATTGCTAGTGAAATCTTGCTGACAGAATCATCCATCAAAACAACATCTGCAGCTTCAATCGCAGCATCACTTCCCAATGCTCCCATTGCAATGCCAACATTTGCTAAAGTAATGACTGGTGCGTCATTCACACCATCTCCAACAAACGCTGTCATACCTTCTTCCATGTACTTTTTCACTGTATTGACTTTATCTTCTGGCATACATCCGCCAATTGCCTGATCTACGCCTAACTGCAAGCCAATTGAAGATGTAATTTCTTGATTGTCACCAGAAACAATAATACATTTCTTACCTTCCTTATGCAGTGTATCAACGGCTTCTTTCGCATCTTCTTTCAGCTGATCTCTTAATACAAGACAGCCTTCATAAACACCATTTTTAGCTACATATACAAGTGTTCCTGTAGATGTTTCTTCTTTACACTGAATGCCTTTTTCACTCATTAATTTATAATTGCCAGCTAAGATTTCTTCACCATTCACTTTTACACTCAATCCTCTGCCAGCAATTTCGTTTACATCTGTTACTTCTTCATCACGAATTTCAGAGTGACATGCTTCTTTAATACCTTGTGCAATTGGATGGTTAGAAAAATGTTCCGCATATGCTGCATCTAGAATCAATTGATCTTTATCTACTGCTGAAAGAACTTCTTCAACCGCAAACTTTCCTGAAGTCAATGTACCAGTTTTATCCATAATGACCTGTTTAACTTTTGCCAGATCATCAATGACATTTGCGCCTTTCACTAAAATACCTCTAGAAGATAACCCACCAATTCCCGCAAAGAATGATAGAGGAATTGAAATAACAAGAGCACATGGACAAGAAATTACCAAGAATGTGCAAGCTCTGCGAATACCTTCATTAAAGTCTCCAAATGCAATTCCCACAATAAGAGCTACCGCAATTGCTAAAAATACAACAATTGGTGTGTAATACTTAGAAAACTTTGTAATAAACTTTTCGTGTTCTGCTTTGTTTGCATCGTTGTTTTCTACCAGGTCTAATATTTTAGCAACAGTTGATTCACCATATTCTTTTGTTACTTGAATCTCTAATACACCCGTTTCATTGACTGATCCAGAAATAACTTCATCACCTGCATCGACATCTCTCAGCTTGCTTTCACCTGTCAAAGAAGCTGTATCCAAAGAAGAGGAACCACTCACAACCATTCCATCGAGAGGAATTCTCTCACCTGGCTTTACACGAATGATTTCATCAATCAGTACTTCTTCTGGATCAACTTTCTCATATTCATCATTACGCTTAACCATTGCATAATCTGGACGAATATTCATGAGCTCACCAATTGATTTTCTACTTCTTCTAACCGCAAGATCCTGGAAATATTCACCAATCTGATAAAACAACATAACACCAGCAGCTTCTTTCCATTCCTGCTGATAAATTGCTGCTAATGTAGCAATGGACATTAAGAAATGTTCATCAAACAACTGCCCTCTTCCAATACCACGAACAGCTTTGATCAAAACATCATATCCAAGAACAAGATATGCAGCTAATGCAAAAACAATCTGTAGTGTACTTTGCATAAACATTGAACAGCCAAACAACACAGCACCCACAATCAAACGAATCAGCATTGTATGATCTTCTTTTTCTTCAACAATTTTCTTTTCTTCTTTCTTGTATTCAGAAAATTCTACTTCTGGTTCATTTTCCGCAATCATTGCTTTCATTTCAGAAGCAATACGACTCTTGTCTTTTGGATTGCATTTAACAATCAATAATTGATTCATAAAATCAGCATCGCATGATTTTACACCAATAATCTTCATTGTTTTTTCCGCAAGTTCATTCGCACAATCAGCACAATCAATATTTGTAATATTGAATTTATATGTTTTATCAATTTCTTGAGATACTTTCTTGATGACTGGATGTTCTTGATCATCTTCAATGATCTTACGCATTTTGTTTTCAACAGTACTCATGAAAGAAGGATCAACATCATAATTCAATTTAGAATGGATTCCAAACTCTAAACTACAGTTAGTTACACCATCTAATTTACCAATCTCTTCTTCTAATTCCTTTGCACAATTTGCACAATCAATACCATCCACAACAAATAATTGATGCATTGTCTTCACTGCATCTAATTTTGTAATGACTGGATTTTCCTGGTCATCTTCAATCATCTTGATCATTTGTTTTTCAACATCATTTACTAAAGAAGAAGTAACATCATAGTTAAGCTTTGAATGGATTCCAAAAACTAAAGTACAGTTAGATACTCCTTCTAGTTTTCCAATCTCTTCTTCTAATTCTTTTGCACAATTTGCGCAATCAATGCCATCAACATTATAGGAAACATGAATGTTATGTTCTTTTTCTTCAACTCTAGTAATGATTGGATCTTTTTGATCATCCTCAATGATTTTTCTCATTGCTTTTTCAATTATTTCTGCATCATTGCCTTCATAATCGTATTTCAAATGAGAATGCACTCCAAACTCTAAACTGCAGTTAGATACACCATCTAATTTACCAATCTCTTCTTCTAATTCCTTTGCACAATTTGCACAATCGATACCATCAACATTAAATTGGAATGTTTTCATATTTGCCTCTCTCATTTGAACAAGTGTTCAAATATTCTACTTCATTATATTATTCCAGTTATCTATATTCGTCAATCATATTTCTGAAAATTTTGCTATAATGTTTCACATGATCAAAACAAACTGGCATACACATACAAAACGATGCGGTCACGCGATTGGAGAAGATGAAGACTATGTCAAAGCAGCCATTGAAGGAGGGTTGAAAACATTAGGTTTCTCTGACCACGCCGCTTATAAAACACAAGTTCCTACAGAAAGAATGAATATCAGTCAAGTTGGAGAATACATGGCATCTATTCGTTCTTTAAAAGAGAAATACAAAGATCAGATAGATATCTATTTAGGAATGGAAGTAGAATGTTATCAAAGTGAATGGGATACTTTATCACAATTTAGAAAAGAATTGGATTACTGCATTTTAGGTCAACATAACATTGATTTAGATTTAATCAGTTCCTATGGTTTAAATACACCTCAGCAGTTATCCATGTACGTTGATCGACTAGAATATGCATGTAAGCATGCTTTATGTGATTATATTGCGCATCCTGATGTATGTTTATATTCTTATCCATATATGGATGAAAGTGTCAGAAAAATTGCGGAGAGAATTGCTAAGATTTCTATTACATATGATATGCCATTAGAATTAAATACTGGCAGTGGCGTGCACAATGGAATGCATTCTTATCCAGATGGAAAAAGATATGCTTATCCTACAAGAATCTTCTTTGAAGAATTTGCAAAGAAAAAATGTCCAGTCATTATCGGACTAGATGTTCATAATCCAGAATTATTTAAGACCGATACAGATTTAAATCGTGCATTATCTGTTGTTGAAGGATTAGATTTAAATTTTCTTACAGATTATGACCTGGCATCTAGCGCAAAGAAGAGAAAAGAATTATTCTATTAATATTATAAGTATGATAAAACCACAGCTCATTTTAGAACTGTGGTTTTTTGTTATATTTAATTATTTGTCTAATCCAGCCAGAATCTGTTCAGCTACACCCTCAGCGTCGAGCTTGTATTCTTTTAACAGAGTCTTCCAGTCTGCACTTTCTGCAAATCCTCTCATGCCGATTCTGTGAATTCTCTTAGGACAGCGATCTGCAGCTACTTCACAAATCATTGAACCAAGTCCGCCAGTTACGGAATGTTCTTCTACTGTGAAGATTTCATCATTGCTTTCAAGAATCTTTGCAATGCCTTCTTCATCTGTTGGCTTAATTGCACAGACATCAATAATTGTTGGGTCAATACCCTTTTCATTCAATGCTTTTAATGCACCTAATGAAGACTGTACCATCAATCCCGTAGCAAATACTGCTACCTTGGATGTACCTTCATGAATGACATTGATCTTTGTTACATCAAACTTCTTGTTTTCATCAAATACATCCTCGACCTTGCTTCTTCCAAGTCTGATATAGCATGGATTGTTTGTTGAAGCTACATGATCAATAACAGCCTTTGTTTCCCACTGATCACATGGTGCATATACTTCTAGACCAGTAATATCTCTCATAATTGCAATATCTTCAATTGCCTGGTGAGTAACACCATCTTCACCAACTGTAATACCTGAATGTGATCCTACGATCTTAACATTCAAATGTGGATACGCTACGCTGTTTCTGATCTGTTCCCATACTCTGCCAGTACAGAACATTGCAAATGATGATGCGAATGGAATATATCCACTTGCTGCAAGGCCTGCAGAAACACCAATCATATTGGCTTCCGCAATACCCATGTCAAAGAATCTTTCCGGGCAGACTTCTCCTGCCTTTCCACTGTATGTTGATCCAGCAAGGTCTGCATCTAAAACGACAATCTTTGGGTTTTCTTGAATGAGTTTTGAAATCTCTTCACCATATGCTTCACGTGTTGCTTTAGACATCTTATTCACCCTCCAAGTCTTTTAATGCAATTGCTGTCAATTCAGCATCTGGGGCCTTTCCGTGCCATCCAGCTTGATTTTATGGAAAGGATACACCTTTACCTTTTATTGTCTTAGCGATAATACAAGTAGGTTTTCCCTTATATTCCTTTGCCTTTTCAAAAGCATCATGCAATGCCTCATAGTCATGACCGTCTACAGTCATAACATTCCATCCAAATGCTTCGAATTTTGGCTCAAATGGTTCTGGTCCAATAACATCTTCACATCTGCCGTCAATCTGCAGTCCATTGTTGTCAATAATCCAGCACAAATTATCCAGCTTGTAATGACCTGCAGCCATTGCAGCTTCCCAGACCTGACCCTCTTCGGCTTCACCATCTCCCACAAGAGCATAGATACGATGATCATTCTTGTCTAATCTATTTGCCAGTGCCATACCAACAGAAGCACTAGTTCCCTGACCTAGAGAACCTGTTGACATATCAATGCCATCTAATTCATTGATGTCAGGGTGTCCCTGAAGTCTAGTATTTAATTTTCTAAATGTTAAAAGCTCTGCTTCATCAATAATACCCTTTTCTGCTAATACAGCATAGAGTAATGGTGATGCATGTCCCTTTGACAAGACAAAGCGATCTCTATCTAAAGAGTGGGCATTCTCCTTTGTGAAATCCATGACATCAAAGTAAAGTACTGTAAGAATGTCAGCTGCACCTAGTGACCCTCCTGGATGACCAGATTGTGCATTGGATACTTCTTTTATAATGTTCTTACGAATATTTTTTGCATGATCCTGCATTGCTTTTAAATCCATAGTTTTCCTCCAACTTTTGCCTAATTATCATATCACAAAAACATTTGTGTATTTTTTAACTTGTTAGTTTTTGTGATTTTTTATAAGATTTGTAACAAATCACTGATTTTATGAATCATTAGCACATCAGCAGTACACTTTCTTTCACCGTGTGTCCATATCCAGACAGGTTTCATATTTGCACGATATGCTCCAATTATATCGTTTGCAAATATGTCTCCAACAAATACACTTTCTTCTGCCTTTACGTTTAATTTTTCTAATGCAGCAGTAAATAATCTTGTATCAGGTTTGTGATAGCCATAGTCACCAGAAACAATCACATTACTTTCATCAAAGAAATGAGATAATCCTGCCTGTTGAATTTTGTTTCTCTGACATGTACTGTCACCATTTGTAATAATTCCAAGCTTATATTTTTTCTGCAGCTGTTCCAATGTAGAAATTGTATCAGGAAAAGGAACAGAAGCTTTCCATTGTTCTTCGTTCCACCACTTTTTAAAATCTGCGCACGGCAAGGTTATATCGTATTTCTTTTTTAACATATCAACAATATGCTGTTTATGAATATTTCCTTGTTCATCCCAAATCATCACATCTTGAAGAATTGCTTCTAATTCCATCTCATCTTCAAAATCAGTGCAGCTTTTAAGCAATCTATAAAACGTATCGTATGCATAGGATTCACGATGCCCTAAGGTATCATCAAAATCAAATAAGACTGCTTTGATATTTTTAAAATCATTGTTCATTTTCTTTTAAAAACTCCTCATATGCCTTTTGAATTGTTTCATCTGCTTCTTTGATTAGACCAACAGCTTCTCCTGGGCGAATAAATCTCTTGTAATATCTTGTGAAAAAGAAATCCTTTTCCTGGTGTGTCATTGTATTCCAATTGTCTGGTAATGGTTCCATAAAATCCTCCATGTAAATCTTAACATATATAAAAAGATGAAGGTGCAAATTCCTTCATCTTTCAGTTATTATTTCTTCATTAAACCACTGTTTTTCAGTAGTAATTCAACATCTGTTCCTTTAAATTTCTTTAGAACAAAATCAATAGCTTTCTTTTCTGCATAGTTCAATTCAGCTTCATCAATAGACTTCTTGTCAATTGCATAATAAGCAGCTCTTAATAATTCTCTTACATCATATTGTGATCCCCAGACTTCAGGAACACCACGATCTACATTTAATAATGTATAAACTGCTTCCATGCCACTACGCATTGAGTATTCTGTTGTAAAGATAGTATCTCTTGGAATTTCAGTAAATTGCCCAATAAATGCAAAGTTAACAGCACCATCTGGAACAACATGTGGACGATCTGTATTCTTTCTTGGCTGGAAGAATGCATTGATATATGGCATATAACATGTTGTTGTATTACATGCATTAGCTGCAAGATCATCAATACGATCTTCGTCTACACCAATGTGATACAGCCATTCTTTACATACTTCTTCACCTGTACATTCCTTCATTGGTTTATTCACATAGTTTCCTGGACGGTTCGTATTCAGTGAATACAACCATACAAGAACTGTGTTTTCATCCTGTGATTTAAATTGTGGCTGTCTGTTAATTGTCCAGCTTAGATACCAATGATCTCTAGAATCTTTAACTGTCACAATACCACCTGTTGTTACGCGATGACGTCTAGGATCTCTCTTACATACATTCATGATATGTTGAATAACTTCTTCATTGCTTGTTTCAACAGTTGCACTCATCCAGTTAGTAGCTTCTGTATCACTGCAGAATACTTCTGGCTTCCCATATTCACCATGTTTTGCCTGTTTTGCGATATTTTTCCAAAGATCCCATGATTCACCATAGCCATCCTTGATTTCACTTAAATCAGGTGCTGTATGCTGATCTCCGTAGCAACTTGTATCTGTACAGCAGCCATTTGTGATAAATACCAGATCATCTTCTAATAATGCAATCTTTTCTTCAACTCCATTCTTCAAGATAATTAATTCCTTAGCTACCTTACGATCATGTTCATCTGTATCAATGATGACATTCTTGACGTCCATTCCAAATTCGATTGCAACTCCATGTGCTTCAAGATATTTTACAAGAGGCAGAATCATACTTTCATATTGGTTATATTTTGTAAAACGAAGAGCTGAGAAATCAGGTAAACCATCAATATGATGTACATATCTGCATAAATATCTCTTCATTTCCAATGCACTAGACCATTTTTGGAAAGCAAACATTGTCTGCCAATATAACCAGAAATTTGTATCCCAGAATTCATCCGGTAAAACATCAGAAATCTTTTTATCTTCTAATTCATCTTCTGATGTAATAAAGAGTTTGCTTAATGCCATTGCACTCTTTTTATCAAGTGTGAATTTACCATCTGTATGTGCACTTTCACCGCGATTTTGACTTGCTCTGCATAAAGAATAGTTTGGATCTTCTTTATTCAACCAATAATATTCATCCAATACTGTAACGCCTTCAGTTTCGATGGAAGGTACATCTTTAAATACATCCCACATGACTTCAAAGTGGTTATCCATTTCTCTGCCGCCTCTCATGTAGAAACCTTTTGTTACATCTTTTCTACCATCGCAGCTGCCTCCAGCAATATCAATTTTTTCTAAAACATGGATGCGGTCCCCTGAAATCTGACCATCTCTTACAAGATAGAAAGCAGCAGTTAAGCCAGCTAATCCTGTACCAATAATATATGCTGACTTCTTATCTGCATCCTTTGGCTTTCTTGGGTGTGCGAATGCTTCATAATTTCCTGAACTATAATACATAACATATTCTCCTTTTTTGACTTAAGGTCAGTATAGCACTCGTCAATAAAGAGTAAATTGACACAATTCAAAATATGTCAATCGATGAATTAAAAAAAAAGAATCCAAAACTGGATTCTTCATTGATCATTAACCTAACTTTTTGTAAAGAGTAACGAATCTTTCAGCAAGGATTCCAAATCCTTCAGCACTCATTAACTGATCTTCAGCGTGTGTGAGTAAAAGATCCATGATAACCTTGTCACCCTGAGCTGTCTGTGTTAATAACTTAGCGTGAGCATCATGTCCTTCAACATAAGCATCCTGACCTTCTTTAATAAGTTTTTCAGCTTCATCGAAGTTTCCTTCAGCTGCTGCATCAATAGCTGCAATATAGTTAGAACGAGCTGTTCCTACTGCTGCGATAATGTTAAACGCAATTAATTCTGTACCTTCCATGTTTTCTCCTTTATAAGTACTTATGTACAAATATAATAATAATATGAAAACGGTTTCCACGCAAGAACATAGAAACCGTTTTTTTATTTTTTAAAATTAAGCGTTTAGCTTCTTTTCAGCCATTTCAAGAACAGCTTTACCATCCATTAAACCATAAGCTCTCATATCAATTGCTTCAATTGGTTTACCAGGGAACTGTTTCTGAAGCTTAGCCAATGCGAAACGAACCTGTGGTCCAATCAAAATAATATCAGCTTCTGGTCCATGCTTATCAACTTCATTGAGTGAATAAGCTGCGATGTTATAATCTGCACCCTTAGCTGCTGCTGCTTCCTTCATTTTGTTAACAAGTAAACTTGTAGACATGCCTGCGGAGCAAAATAATGTAATATTCTTTGCCATAATTATTTAACCTTCTTTCTTGGAAATTCTCCGTACATTTATAATAATATAGAAGCGTCTACATCGCAAGAAAAAATTAAACATGATAACAGACAAATAATTAGTTTATGATTTGGAAATATTCTTCCATTGTAAGATTACTATCTGTAATTTTCTGTGCCATCTCTTTTCCTACA
The DNA here is from genome assembly GCA_014610835.1 of Erysipelotrichaceae bacterium 7770_A6. Classification (GTDB taxonomy): domain Bacteria; phylum Bacillota_I; class Bacilli_A; order Erysipelotrichales; family Erysipelotrichaceae; genus Bulleidia. The sequence goes on along the minus strand of QQXM01000038.1, from coordinate 779 downwards.
TAACGGAAATTCCATGGTGAGAATTTTACACCAGTTATTTCTTCCTTTCCTTTTGGGTTTCTTAAAATAAAACCAAATTCGCTACAATGCGTAATTAGCCATTGATATTCATCAGTTTGTTCAAATCTAACATCTAACTCATATTTATGAGAAGTCGAAGATAAATCAACAGATAAGCCCGTCTGATGTTCAGAACAACCAGGAATACAATCGATACGTTCGGCCTCCTGTTTACCAAATTTAGAAACATAGTAATCATACAAATCAGTTTGATATTGAAAATCACGATATCCAGAAACAAGATAAAGATAAATGCCTTCTTCATTTGCTTTAGAAAACATATCTTCTATAGCGGAAGAAACTTCAGGTAAAAGTACTTGTGATTCGTATTGTGGTACATTAACACTAACCAACGTATCTGGAATATAACCACTTGCTAAAGGATGCCATTTATTAACAATTCTAAGCAAAGAATCATCACTTGTAACATCATAAATTTCAGGAGTGCTTGCAGGCAAGATAGATGGTGTAGGAGAAGGAATATATGTAGATTCAGGGGTAGTCACGGGTTGAGGAGAATTTTGTACGTCAGCAGACAAAGAATGATCAATACGATTCGTAAAACCACTAAATAAAAGATATAAAAACAAGCAGGATAAAACACCACTTAACATAAGAACAATATAAACTTTTTTATACAAACTTCTGATATTCATACAAGGTATTGTACAGACAAATAAAAAAAAAGCAAAGACCTGGCAACGTGCTCGATTCACCGT
>QQXM01000216.1 GCA_014610835.1 Erysipelotrichaceae bacterium 7770_A6 | reverse complement strand
AGTAGATGTTTGATTGAAGCATTCTCTCTTCACTTAAAGCATCTACTTTTATTTTTACCCACAACTATGTATGAAGGATCCTTTTTTTTAATTATTATTTGCCGATAATATGATATACTAAACAATAAATTCAGGTTGATTTATGTTTATTGGAGTGCAAAATGAAATATTTATCAGTTGCTGATATGGCAAAAAAATGGAATCTATCAGAACGAAGTGTTCGAAATTATTGTGCAAAAGGACGTGTGGTTGGTGCAAATCTTATTGGTAAAACATGGCAAATACCTGAAAATGCAGAAAAACCTGAACGTATCAGCCAAAAGAAAGACCAATCATTAACATTATTAGATATTTTACAGGAAGAAAAAAGAAGTCGGTATTCTGGTGGTATTTATCATAAAACACAAATTGATCTAACATATAACTCCAATCATATTGAAGGTAGCCGTTTAACCCATGATCAGACAAGGTATATCTTTGAAACAAATACAATCGGTGTACAGGATGAAGCTTTAAATGTAGATGATGTGATTGAAACAATCAATCATTTTAGATGTATCGATTTAATGATTGATTGTGCAAATGAAGTATTGTCAGAAAAGTTCATTAAGGAATTGCATTTCACTTTGAAAAGTGGAACAAGTGACTCTAGAAAAGAATGGTTTGCGGTAGGAAATTATAAAAAGATGCCAAATGAAGTTGGTGGAATGGAAACAGCACTTCCAGAAGAAGTTGCTGATAAAATGAAAAATCTATTGATTGAGTATCGAAGCAAGAAAGAAAAAACGTTTGATGATATTTTAGATTTTCATGTGAAGTTTGAACGCATTCATCCATTTCAAGATGGAAATGGTCGTGTAGGCAGACTCATCATGTTTAAAGAATGTCTGAAATATAATATTGTTCCATTCATTATTGACGAGTCACTGAAGATGTACTATTACCGTGGATTAAAGGAATGGAATAAAAAAAGAGGATATCTAAGAGATACATGCTTAACAGCGCAGGATCAATATAAACGATATTTAGATTATTTTAGAATTTCTTATGAATAAGTGATTTATTGGAGAAATAGAAATGAAGATCGCAGTTGTACAGGCAAGTTCACAAGCATCAAAAAATGAGATGCTTTATACATATACAAAGAAATATGCAAAAGATGCAGAAGTTATTAATTTTGGATGTTTTGTAGATGAAGATGAAAATTTCACTTATGTTGAGATTGCACTGTTGATTGGAATGCTGATAAACAGGCATACAGTTGATTTTGTTGTGACTGGATGTTCTTCAGGACAAGGGATGATGCTTGCATGTAATAGTATGCCTGGAGTTTTATGTGGGTATGTTCCTACAGCGAAAGATGCATTTTTATTTGCACAGATTAATAACGGAAATGCAGTATCTTTACCTCTTGGAGAAGAGTATACATATACAAGTGAAAAGAACTTAGAGGAAACAATCCAAGCATTATTTTCAAAACCATTTGGTGGTGGCTATCCTGAAAGTGAAGCAAAAAGAAAAATTGCGGATGCTAAAAAACTCAAAGAAATCAAAGCCAAATCACAAATTGATTTTGAATCGTTTTTGAATAAGTTAGATCAGGATATGGTTAAGAAAGTAAAACATAAAATACTTACACAATAAATTTATTGCTTTTACATATGTATTCCATTATGATGCTATCGAGGTATGTGATTGTATCTAGTAAATAAAATGAATCAAAAAACATATCAGCGTTATATATCAGGAGAATTTAACTATAAGGAAGTCAAGAGATAAATGAAAGAAATTGGGGAATGTTAACAAATCCAGCAAATTCCCAAAC
>QQXM01000215.1 GCA_014610835.1 Erysipelotrichaceae bacterium 7770_A6 | reverse complement strand
TATTGCTGACATGAAGAAAGATGATCTTTTCATTTATTCTATTTCTTGAATTCACCATTTTGCTAATATAGCCAAAAAATTTGGTTCTTCTAACATAGAAATGGGTAAAAAATGGTATGAAAATATCATTTTTTCTTTTATTTGGCTCTTCTAACATAGAAATGGGTAAAAAATGGTATGAAAATATCATTTTTTCTTTTATTTATGCAATTATTTCAAT
>QQXM01000037.1 GCA_014610835.1 Erysipelotrichaceae bacterium 7770_A6 | reverse complement strand
CGTTTGATTTTTCTGCTTAGTTCCACGAATGAGTCTATTTTTGATTTGCTTGCCCATGACATCCAATTCTTTAATTCTGAAGCAGCTTCTTCACGATTCTGTAGTTTCAAGATGTTTCTCAATGATTCTTTTAATTCATATCCTCGGTACAATCTTGGATCATTGGCTTTGATTTGTGCCAGTTTTACTTCTTGGTTTTCTGTTAGATTTTCCGGGGCTTTTCCTAACGAATATCTGCTGTTCTTTATCTCTTTTGCTTTTGATTGTGCTGC
>QQXM01000214.1 GCA_014610835.1 Erysipelotrichaceae bacterium 7770_A6 | reverse complement strand
TCGCAGGCAAATTTTTCTAAAGTGAATCAATTTGCCTTTTTGTCATGCTTGAAAGCCATCAATTCTAATTGAAATGTGATGTAAACCCTGGATGTAGCTCTACATCCAGGGTTTACATGGCAAATATTTTATTTTAATGACTTCTTATTTGCCTTAACTTAATAATGTGTCTATTTCCTGTTCGGTTTTCAAAGAACTTCCTCACTGCCCTTTCGAACAGTGCTCGATGAGTATATCATCTTTCCGCTTCCTCTGTCAACATGTTTTTCGTTTTTTTTTGCTTTTTTGGTGTTACTATTCACCGATAAATGAATAAATATAAAAGCTGTCAATAACAGTTATCCACAAAATAAAAAATTTTTCAGAAAA
>QQXM01000213.1 GCA_014610835.1 Erysipelotrichaceae bacterium 7770_A6 | reverse complement strand
AGTTCAAGCATTCTCTTCATGTCACTGATGCCTGATGCAAGTTCTTCAATGCTTGAGGACAGGTATTCATATCTGTCTTCCTCATTTTCTCTGATAAATTCAACCAGTCTGATTGCTTCATCTGCTATCATTGCTTCTTCTCCTTCTTCATTGGATACATTGAATAGCTGGAATTCTTGTCCAGAACGTAAAGGACTCTGTTACGGAATCTGGTCCAATTGGTATAGCCGTTTGCGTTCTTCTTGATGCATTTGATGATTGAATTCCTGTTTTCAATGATCGCATTGTTCAT
>QQXM01000212.1 GCA_014610835.1 Erysipelotrichaceae bacterium 7770_A6 | reverse complement strand
TTATAATGCTGCTTAATTGTTGTTACTGTCCATATATTCGTACAATATTAAAATATATTCACCATTTTGCTAATATAGCCTTTATTTTTATCTTTGTTCTTGTAACTGTATTACGTCTATGTTTTCCTTTTGAATATTTTTTTACGATAATCATTCCGTTGCCGTCAATTATGAATCCGGTTCGCGAAGCACTTCATACATCTATTTTCAATATTCCTGCTTGGGGATGGCTGCTGATCATTGATATAGTGGGGATCATTATTCAGACTGCACGTTTTATATATCGAATACATCGGCTGAATATCGTGTATCGGATGATCGTGAAAAATGCAAAGATCACTTCTGTAGGAGAATATCTACAGGATCATGATCATTGTGATATACCTGTTTATCGATCAGATCTGGTTCCTTCACCGATGGTAATAGGATTCAAAAAAGCAATCTTTCTTCCTGAAACAGAATTTGATCATAAAGAACTTGTGAATATTCTGGAACATGAATTAACACATCTCAGAAATAAAGACATTTATATCAAAAATCTGATCAACCTGTTAACGATCATCTACTGGTGGTTTCCACCAATCTACGTATTACAAAGACAGATCGATCTGTTTCTTGAAATTCGTGTCGATAATAAGGTGACCGGTAATTACAGTGAAAAGGAAAGCTTACAATATGCACAAACGCTGGTTTCCGTACAAAAAAAGATATGCGCCTGTCCGCTAGAACAAGATAGTGCAGTGAATTGTTTTCTGATCGATGAAAATGTAAATAAATTAAAGTATCGTATACAATATCTGCTTGCCGGGCAATTAAAAAAAAAGACCAGCCCGATATTATTGATATTGGTACTGGTTTTACCATTGTTCACTAACGCAATTGTATTGGAATCTTATTACGGGACTCCCCCTGGAGAAGAAAGAGGAATGATTTCTGAAGAAGCCATTACAGATGGATATATCATTGAACATAAAGATGGATCTTATACTTTTTGTTATGGTGATAATCAGCAGGCAATCATAAATGATCCTTCTTCTTTGATAGAACAGTGCATACCAGTTATGAAGGAGAATAAACAATGAAGAAATATTTGATCATGCTTTTGAGCGCGATTTGTTTATGTATGACACCGGTATATGCACTTGAGAGCCCGGTTCAAAAAAGTGCACAGATGTACAGGGATGCTATCGTATGGAAATATAAAAATATAAATGGCCGTCTATACAAACGGCAATATAATGTCACAACAGGAAAATGAATCGGTGACTGGATCCCGGTCTGAAATAAAAAGGCATTGGATTTAATTCCATGCACTTTTTGAATACTTTGATTTTTTACAAAGCTGAATGATTAGTCAACCGATCATAAAAATAGAAAGTACAACCTGCTTTCTTTATTAATCTTTCCACCTGCATTCAATTTTCAATGGCTGCCGAATCAAAATCATCATTTCATCGATTGTTTCTTTCAACTGAATAAAGTTTTCTTTGTACTCTTCTTCGTGAATATTTCCAGTACTGTGTGCAACAACTGCGATCTGATTCATGTTATTGGCAATGTTTCTAAGCAGACGGAGTGACTCCACAAGTTCAGCGCTTGGTGCAGCACGCGGTATCACCCGTTGATCAGCATCCGAATGTAACTTTCACGAGATAGTTTCGATTGCTCAACAAGGGTATTGATGTGTTCATATTCTGACTGATTCAAATAAACTGCGATCTTGATATTGCGTGTTCTCATGTTCACCTCCACTACGTTAGGGTATTAGGGAATAATTTCCCTAAAGATATGTATTTGTGAGTGCACAAATACGTTGCTTGCCAGGATTGTGGACAATAACATTTCATAAGAAATCAATCCCTGAATGATTCAGGATTGATTTTGATCTTTACTGACTTTCCTTCCCGGAAGATTCGAACATACCCTCTTTCTTCCAATTCTTTTAATCCGTTATTCAGATCATTTGATCTTTTAAATTTTCTTTGCAGCTTGTTTTGCAGATCTCGTTTTGTAATGACAGGAATATCATAATTCTGATATTCCGATGATTCTTTGACTAATTTTACAATTCCCGCATTCCAAATAATCTGTGCACCTGTTTCTTCTTTTGAAGCATTTGAATAAATCACTTCATCTGTTTTTTCAAAAAACTTTGTGATCTCAATCGCTTTTGACATAAATGTTTTCGACAATGGATTACTGTTGATACCTCCACTTCCGATTTTTAAAAGTAATGCAATGCGATAACAAAATCCTTTAAAAGACAACTGAAAATGAACAGTTGTCTTTTTGTTATGCAGATTATTCCCAGAATAATTCATCCAGTGTCTTGTTTAAAACCTTGCAAACTTCAATGCATAAGCGAATCGTTGGATTATAGTCCCCCTTCTCTATCGCATTGATTGTCTGTCTAGATACGCCTACTTTATCTGCTACTTCCTGTTGAGATAAACCAAGTGCAGTTCTTGCTTCCTTCATTTTCAGATTTTTCATGTTACTGATCTTTTTTCTTATCGATATACATCTTGATGATAACATTGATTAGAATGATTGAAAAGAAAACAGCCATGAATACTGGATTACTACCCTCCCACGTAACAATTCCATTTTCAACAATTGTTTTTCCTTTTGCAATAAACATGTTAGATAGCGCAACTGCCCCAAGCATACAAACAAATGGCATTGGTTTTTGCTTCAATTGCCAGTATGCATCGTTCCAGATACAATACAGCACCACAACAAGTACACCAATCAGAATACCAGCCATCATAAGAACATTGCATTCAATTGAGATTCCATCTGTCTGTTCTTTCAATAACATAATCCCTTCAACAGAAACCAATGTCAGAAATCCATATTTGAAAGCTTTTCCTCTGACAATTTCCTGTCGTTCATCATAGCCTCCATAGTCCTCTTTTTCCTTATATAAGATAATATTGAATAGTGGAATCGCAAGTAAAATAATCATAGATATTAAGAATGTATAATCCATAAGATCCTCCTTTATAATGTCAAATATACTTGACATCTTTCAATTACAGTATAGTACGATCTCTATATTTGTCAAATATATTTGACATACATAAGTAAAAAAAGTTGCTGACGCAACTGCTTGTCTAACATAGAACAGATTCGACAGTCTGTTCTTTTTTGCTACAATGGTTTTA
>QQXM01000036.1 GCA_014610835.1 Erysipelotrichaceae bacterium 7770_A6 | reverse complement strand
AGATGTTTGATTGAAGCATTCTCTCTTCACTTAAAGCATCTACTTTTATTTTTACCCACAACTATGTATGAAGGATCTTTAATTTCTTTATATATTTTTTTTTGAAACACCTGCTTTTTTATTGGAGTGGAATACTTCATAATGTTTTATGGTAAAATAGTTAGAGAATTTGGAGATAACAAAAAAATATGAAAGTAATGATTGCTGCCGGTGGAACTGGCGGACATATATATCCTGCAACTGCACTTGCAGAAGTATTGAAACAAAAACAGCCAGAGAGTGAAATACTATTCTTTGGATCGAATGATCGTATGGAATCTACAGTCATTCCGCAACTTGGATACAGGTTCTATGGCTTAGATATGAAAAGTGGAAATGGTGATTTTCTTAACAAGGCTAAATCGATGATTTCTTTATTGTCTGCATATAAGCAGGCACGTGAAATTTTAAAACAGGAGCGTCCAGATATCTGTATTGGCTTTGGAAATTATATTTCTGTTCCTTTGATTATGGCTGCTCATAAAATGGGTATTAAAACAATGATTCATGAACAGAACAGCTATGCTGGAAAAGCAAACAAGTTTTTAAGTAAATATGTTGATGCGATTGTTTCCTGCTATGAAGCAAACCTGTCACAAATGCCTAAAGAAAAACAAAGACTGTTAGGTAATCCACAGGCGACACTTGCTGCAAATACAACATTTGATCCATCTTGCCTGTCAGATATTGGGCTGGATGCTGCTAAACCATTTGTTGTATGTATGATGGGTTCATTAGGATCTGCTTCTGTATCAAAAGTATTAGATGAAGCTTGTCCTCTATTTGAAGATGATTTTCAGGTGGTGATTGCGAGTGGTAAAAGTAATGATTATACATTCACTTTTGAAAGCAATGATCATGTAAAAATCGTTGATTATGTTGATGGAAAAACAATGCTGAAAGGCTGTTCACTTGCAGTATTAAGAGCTGGGGCAACAACGATGTGTGAAATTGGTGCAATTGGTTGTGCATCCATTCTCATTCCATCTCCATATGTTCCAAATAATCATCAGTTCTACAATGCAGAAGAACTTGTTAAAAAAGGTGCTGCTTTGATGATAGAAGAAAAGAATCTGACTGCTGCCAAGCTGGCAGACACAGTGAACTTTTTAATGCATAATGAGAAAAAAAGAGATGCATTAAAGAAAAATGCTTATATGCAGGGAAAAAGAGATGCTGCGGATCAAATGATTGCGTGGATGGAGGAAATTGTGAATGCGTGAATTGATAGATGAATTAAATGATATTTGTGAAACTGAAGTCAATATGCCTTTGTCTTCTATGACAACTTTACGTATTGGTGGATACGCAAAGTATGTCGTTTATCCAAACAGTGATATTGCTTTAGATGGTGTTCTAAGACTGTTAAAGCTTAGAAATATTCCATTTAAAATGATTGGAAAAGGCAGTGATCTACTTTGCAGTGATGATGATTACTATGGAGTAATCATTCGTTTAGATCGTCATTTCAACAAAGCCTATTTTACAGATGATATGGTTACGGTGCAGGCTGGATGTTCCACGATTGCTTTAGCATATCAGGCAATGAAAAATGGCTTAAGTGGTCTAGAGTGGGCAAGTGGTATTCCTGGTACGATTGGTGGCGCAATCTTTATGAATGCTGGTGCATATAAAAGCAGTATGGCTGATATCGTAGAAGAAGTATTTGTATATCGCAATGGAAAACTGGAATGGATGCCTGTTGAAGAATGTGATTTCTCTTATCGTACAAGTATTTTCCAGAAGCATAGTGACTGGATTATTGCGGGATGCAGAATGCGTTTAAAAGATGAAGATCCAAATAAGATTGAACAGCTGATGGAAGATCGAAAGCAAAGAAGACTTTCATCTCAGCCATTGGAATTTCCAAGCTGTGGTTCTGTCTTTAGAAATCCAGAAGGAAAGAATGCATGGGAATGCATTGACGGCATTGGCTATCGTGGCAAGTCGATTGGAGATGCATATGTCTCTGATAAGCATTGTAATTTTATTGTGAATAAAGGCCATGCTACAGCGAAAGACTACATTACACTCGTACGTGAAATTCAACAAAAAGTAAAAGAAAAATATGATATTACTTTAGAAACTGAAATGGAGTTATTTAACTGGTGTGAAAAAGACTGATAAAGAAAGTAAATCATTGATTGAATGTGCACCACGTTTATTGAAATGGGGATTGTTCGCTGCGGTTGCTTTATTACTGTCGTTGTATTTATTTTCGTCATATTCTAGAGTCTCTGGAATTGTTGTGAAAGGAACACATTATCTAGATGAAGAATATATAGAAGAAATCTCTAATATTCATCAAAATAATATTTTCTATTTAAATATTCCATTCTTAAAAGAAATGGAATTAAAGAATGATCCAATGATTGAAGACGCTGATGTGACTTTGCTGAGCAATCAGGTTGTTTCCATCACAATCGAGGAAAAGAAAGCGATTGGTTATCGTTATGATTCTGATGAAGCAGAAATTCTGTTTGTAGATAATACAAAGGCGAAATTAAAGAGTGAGTATTTAGATATCATTGCTTCTGTACCTTTGATTCATGGATTTAATACAAAGGAACAGACAAGACTGTTATGTAAAGCGTTTAAAGATGTAGATCAAAGCATGATTGAAAATATATCTGACATCTCTCAATATGCATTAAGCTATGATGATGAAGCGATGAAGATTCAGATGAGAAATGGTTCATATTATTTAGGAAACTATCAGAATCTATCAAAACTGAATGATTACTATATGATCTATGCAAATATGAATGATAAATCACAATGTATTTCAGCAGATGAAAAAGCAAACGTTGCATACACATTTGTATGTCCATGGAATATTGAAGATTCTTCACAAGAATACTGGACTGATGCTGATGGTAATTTATTGACAAATATTTATGGAGACCATGTTGCAAAACATTACTATACAGATGAAAATGGAAATCAGGCAGTTGACAGCAATGGTAATCCAATCGTTATCCCATTAGATGAAAATGGCAGTGAAGTTATTGATCCAAACTTCAACAGGAATTATAGTGCAGGCTACTATGCAACGGGAAGTCTTGTTCTTCCAGAAGGCGTAAGCAATGAGCCAGAACAGAATGATAATCAGGCAGAAAATGAACAAAATGCGAATGAAAATAACATGCCTGAATAACAATTGTTCATTCTGTGAATGTTTTTTGTTATAATAATTGAGATAAGGAGCTATTTTACTATGGCAATAGAAACAAAAACAAACTATGGAAATATTTCTATTACATCTGATGCAATTGCATCTCTTGCAGGTGGCATTATCACAGAATGCTATGGTGTTGTAGGAATGGCCAGCAAACAAGTACTAAAGGATGGCTGGGCTGAATTATTAAAAAAAGAAAACTATTCTAAAGGTGTAGTTATCAAAAATACAGACGGAATGATTGATGTAGATCTTTACATTATTGTTTCTTTTGGTATTAAGATTACAGAAACTGTAAAAGAAGCACAGAAGAAAGTTAAATATATGTTAGAAAAGACCCTTTCACAAGATATTCATTCAGTGAATGTCTTTGTTCAGGGTGTACGTGTAATGAACTGAGTGAGGGCGTCATGGAAAAAATTAACGGTATTATATTTAAAGGAATGCTTGAAAGTGGATGCAACAATCTAAATGGAAATAAAAAAGAAGTTGATGCATTGAACGTATTCCCTGTACCTGATGGAGATACAGGTACAAATATGTCTTTAACATTCACAAATGGTGTGAGTGAAGTAAAAAAGAGTGGTTCAGATTCTTTACCAACAATTGCTAAGACATTATCTAGAGGATTATTGATGGGTGCTAGAGGAAACTCTGGTGTTATTCTTTCTCAGATCTTCAGAGGTATTTATCAATACATTGGCGAAAAGACAGAATTATCCAGCAATGAATTCTCTGAAGCTTTGTTGAATGGTTCCAAACTTGCATATAAAGCAGTTATGAGACCTACAGAAGGTACAATTTTAACTGTGATTCGTGAAGCAAGTGCAAAGGGTGAAGAATTCATCAATGCAAATCCTGAAGCTTCGATTGAAGAATTCATGAATGCAGTATTAGATGAGGCAAATGCATCTCTTGAAAGAACACCTGAATTATTGCCTGTTTTAAAGGAAGCACATGTTGTTGACTCTGGCGGTGCTGGTTTAGTCAAGGTCTTAGAAGGTTTTAAGGCATTCTTGGACGGCAATCCAGTCACTGAAGAAACAGTTAATGAAGAAAAGAAAGAAACAAAGAGTGAACATTCCAGCGGATATCGTTGTGAATTTATTCTTACATTTGACGCAAAGCACGCAAAGAGCTTCAATGAAGATCGTTTCAGAAAATCATTAGAAGCACTTGGAAATAAAGTGCAGCTTGTTGTGAAAGAAGATGGTATTTCTCTAAGTCTTCATACAATGACACCAGGTGAAGTATTAATGCTTGCGGAACGATATGGTGAATTCAAAAAGGTTCAGATTGAAAATATTCAAGATGATTTGAATCCATCCTTGTTAGAAGAAGAGAAGGAAGAAGAAGTTGGAGAGGCAAAGGAATACGGTATTATTGCGGTAGCAGCTGGTGAAGGTATCAAACAGCTATTCACTGAATATCGTACAGACTATGTTGTCAGTGGTGGCCAGACAATGAATCCATCCACAGAAGATATTGCTTCTGCAATCGCAAAGGTAAATGCAAAGCATGTATTTGTATTGCCAAATAACTCAAATATCATTATGGCCGCAAATCAGGCAGCTACAGTTACAGAAGATAAAGATGTCATCGTTCTTCCAACAAAATCTGTACCACAGGGCTTATCTGCCTGCATCAACTTCAATCCAGAAGATGATGTAGAAACAAACAAGGAAGCAATGGAAGAAGCAATCGCAAATGTTAAGACTGGTCAGATTACATATGCAATCAAGGATACTTCGATTGACGGCAAGGAAATCCATGCTGGCGATTACATGGGACTCTTTGATAAAGATATCGTGATCATTGAAAAGGATAAGATGACTGCTTCTAAACAGCTGATTGAAAAGATGATGGACGAAGATTCAGAAATCGTAACTCTATTAAAGGGTGAAGATGCTACACAGGAAGAATGTGATGCATTGGCAGAATTCATTGAAGAAAACTATGATGTCGATGTAGATGTACAAGATGGTGGCCAGCCTGTGTACTCATTTGTTATCGGTGTTGAATAAGCAAAATAAAATGTCATTTGAAATCTCAAATGACATTTTTTATGTGTGTTATATAGAATACTGACTCATATCCCATACTTCATCCACGATATCTTCATAGAAATATGGTTCATGAGAAACAAGTAATACAGTTCCTTTAAATGCTTGAATGGCTTCTTTTAAAGAATCCTTTGCATCTTGATCAAGATGATTTGTAGGTTCGTCTAATACGAGAAGATTACATGGAGTATTCATGATCTTGCAAAGACGAAGCTTTGCCTGTTCTCCACCAGATAATACAAATACCTGTGATTCAATCTGTTCTGTTGTTAGACCACACTTTGCAAGTGCACTGCGTACTTCATATTGACTGTATGCAGGGAATGTATCCCATAGTTCCTGCATACATGTTTGAGAGCTTGCTTTTTCTTCCTGTACAAAATATCCAGCATCAATATTCTCACCATGTTCAATGGAACCGGAAAGGACATCAATGATACCAAGCAATGACTTTAATAATGTTGTTTTACCAATACCGTTTGCACCAACAATTGCTACTTTTTTATTCTTTTCCAATGCAAATGTCATTGGTTTACTTAATGGATAGTCATATCCAATCACAATATCATTTGTGATAAATAAATATTTTGAAGGTGTAGAAGAATATTGAAAAGCAAATTCAGGTTTGATTTTTTCTTTCTTCAACTCAATGCGTTCCATTTTGTTCAGCTGCTTCATTCTAGAGTTGGCCATTCCTCTTGTAGCGACTCTTGCCTTATTTCTCGCAATAAAATCTTCCATCTTTTCAATTTCAGCCTGTTGACGATTATATGCAGCTTCTAGCTGTTTTTTCTTTGTTTCATATACAGATACAAAGTTATCATAGTTTCCTGTATAACGTGTAATAGAAGGAGCATCAACGTGATATACAACATTGATACAGGTATTTAAAAATGGAACATCATGAGAAATTAGAATAAATGCATTTTCATAGTTAATTAAATAATTCTTTAACCATTCAATGTGTTCCACATCTAAATAGTTTGTAGGCTCATCCAGTAAAAGAATATCTGGTTTTTGTAGAAGAAGTTTAGTCATAAGAATACGTGTTCTTTGACCGCCACTTAAATTAGAAACATTTGTATCAAGACCTAATGCATCAATACTGAATGCACGTGAAATTTCATCAATTTTAGAATCAATCAGGTAGAAATCATGCTGATCAAGATAAGACTGTCTTTCACCAATATCTTCCAGTAATACATTCATTTCTTTTTCATCCATATCAGCCATTTTCATATAGTCATCTGTAATGGACTGTTCAATGTCATACAATTCATCATATGCACTCTTTAATACATCACGAATCGTTTTTGCTGGATCTAAAACCGTATGCTGATCCAGGTAGCCAACATTGACACGCTTGTTCCAGAGTACTTTTCCTTCTTCTGGTTCCAGTTTTTTTGTCAGGATATTCATGAAAGTACTTTTCCCTTCACCATTTGCACCAACAAGACCAACATGTTCCCCACGATTCAAACGGAACGATACATCTTCAAATATTACTCTGCCACCAAAGGCGTGGCTAAGATTTTCAACAACTAGTATACTCATTCATTCACCTCAGCTGCATTAGTTTATCATGATTGGAACATTATTTCATAGTTTCCTTAGTATAATGAGTTCAGGAGGATATGGAACAATGGAATTTCCTAAGAATTTTTTGTGGGGCGGCGCTGTAGCGGCAAACCAGTTAGAGGGTGCATGGCTGGAAGATGGCAAGCAGCCTAACGTAACAGATGTATTGGTAGGTATCGGTTCAAAAGAACCAGGTATCAAATGGAATGGAGAAAAGTATGAGATGTGCTTAGATCCAGATAAAAAATATTTATCACATGAAGCAATTGATTTCTACCATCGTCATAAAGAAGATCTAGAACTCATGGCAGGTATGGGATTTAACTGTTTTAGAACTTCTATCGCATGGGGTAGAATCTTCCCTAATGGAGATGAAACAGAACCAAATGAAAAGGGTCTTGCTTTCTATGATGAATTATTTGATGAGATGAAAGAATTAGGTATGGAACCATGCATTACAATGTCTCATTATGAAACACCATTGCATTTATTAACAGAATATGGTGGATGGTCTAACCCAAAACTCATCGAATTCTGGAAGAATTATGCAAAAACAGTATTTACAAGATACAAAGGGAAAGTAAAATACTGGCTGACATTTAATGAAGTAAATGCAATGCTTCGCAATCCATTTGTTGCGGGAGGCATATTAACAATTAACAATCCAAAGGATCCTTCCGATCCAATTGGTTCTATAACACAAGAAGATATCTGGCAGGGCTATTATAATATTCTTGTCGCAAACGCATGGACAGTTAAGCTTTGTCATGAAATTGATCCAGATGCCAAGGTTGGTAATATGATGACTGCTTCTGGTGCATGTACTTATCCAGAAACATGCAAACCATCTGATGTATTTGGTGCATATGATACACAAAGATGGGCTGTATACTTTATGTGCGATCCAATGGTATTCGGAGAAATTCCATCTTATGTTAAAGCACTCTGGAAGAAAAACCCATCATGGACGCCAAAGATGAATGATGATGAATTAAAGCTGATTCATGACTATACAATTGATTTCATTTCATACAGCTACTATCGTTCTGCAGTATATGCATCCGATGCTACAATGACAAATAATACTGGTGGCATCAAAGGAAAAGATAATCCATACTTGAAAGAATGCTCACCAAAGCCATGGAGCTGGCCAGTTGATCCAGAAGGATTAAGACTGCTCATTAACATGTTCGAAGATCGTTATCATTTACCGCAGTTTATTGTTGAAAATGGTATTGGTCTAGATGAAAATCTTGATGAAAATGGCAAGATTGATGATCCATTCAGAGTACGCTACCTTGAACAGCATTTAAAGCAGGTTGCATTAGCAATTGAAGATGGATGCAATGTCATGGGCTACTTGTGGTGGGGACCAATTGACGTTGTTTCTGCCGGTACAGGCGAAATGAAGAAGCGTTATGGCTTTGTATATGTTGACCGTTTCAATGATGGACATGGTACATTAGAAAGAAAAATCAAGAATTCTTACTACAGATATAAAGAAATCATTGAATCCAATGGGGAAGCTCTCTAATCAAATTTAAATATTTTCGAACTTTCTAGGAATATTAATTCTTAGAAAGTTTTTTTCATGAGAAATGCTATAATTGAGACATGGATCTACATGATAAATCATTCCATTTTTCAGCGAAAAGAATTGAAGCATTACAACGGCTGCATATATATGATTCAGATGATCTGCTTTCCTATTATCCATACCGTTTTGATACAATTTCTTCTTCTCCGATTTCTGAATGGAAAATCAAAGAAAAAGTCACATTTGAAGCGGAAGTTATATCTCGTGCAATTACATTCCGCAATGGAAGATTTGCTTCAACAAAGTTTGAAGTCATGCATGAAGATACCGTATTAAAGATCACGATATTCAATCGACCATGGGCATCAAAGCTTGCAATGAACTCTAGGATTACGATTACAGGAATCTATATGGGAAATCATAAAGTGACTGCTATGAATTATGATACAAAGCCACTTCATGATCATGAAGCAGTAACACCTGTCTATTCAACCAAAGAAGGCATCCAGCAAAGAACGATTCGTGCTTCGATAAAAACAGTCTATGAAGTATTACAGAATGAAATCATTGACTATGTTCCAGAAGAAATGATTCGAAAGTATCATTTGCTTCGAAGAAGCGAAGCCTATAGAAAAATTCATTTTCCAGAGTCGTTAGAAGATACGAAACAGGCATTTCGTACTTTGAAATATGAAGAATTTCTACGCTTCTTTATTGCGATGGAATTGAACAAAGATGAAGAAGGTCTGCTTTCATATAAGCAGCCAAAAAACATTGATATTACAAAAGTAAAAACAATGATATCTTGTCTTCCTTTTTCTTTGACAAAAGATCAGGTAGATACACTCAATGCCATCATCAATGACATGCGTTCTAATGTACCAATGTACCGCCTCGTACAGGGAGATGTCGGATGTGGCAAGACAGTCGTAGCTGCATTCAGCATGTATGCATGTTTTCTAAGCGGTTATCAGTCTGCTTTATTAGCACCGACAGAAATCTTAGCCAAACAACATCTTGCTTCACTTAAAAGTATGATCAAGGATCCTTCTATTTCTATAGAAGTCTTATATTCAGCAATGAATACGAAAGAAAAAAAAGATATTCTAAGACGATGTGAAGAAGGAGATATTGATATTCTGATTGGAACACATGCATTGATTCAGGATGATGTACACTTTAAAAAGCTTGGCTATGTTGTGGCAGATGAACAGCAGCGTTTTGGTGTAGAACAGAGAAAAGCACTTCGCTTAAAAGGTGAAAACACAGATTTTCTTTTGATGTCAGCAACACCAATTCCACGTACCTTAGCAGCTTCCTTGTTTTCAGATATGAAAGTCAGTACGATCGAAACAATGCCTGCAGGAAGAAAACAGCCACTCACGCAATTGATTCTGGAAAACAGTTTCCGTTCTGTACTGGATGAAGTGAATGCGCTGTTAGAAGAAGGACATCAGCTGTATGTCATATGTGCTGCAGTAGATGAAAATGAAGCGTTTAAGGCACGTGATGTAAATAAGATGTATATCAATCTATCCAAACTGTTCTATCCTAGAAAGGTTGGCATGCTGCATGGGCAGATGAGTTCAGATGAAAAGCAAAGTGTCATGGATGCATTTGCAAAAAATGAAATTCAGATACTTGTTTCTACAACAGTCGTAGAAGTCGGCATGAATGTTGTAAATGCAACTGGAATGATCATTTATGATGCAGATCGCTTTGGACTTAGTCAGCTGCATCAGCTGCGTGGGCGTATCCAAAGAGGAAATGCAGTTGGAAAATGCTGGCTGTTAACAGATAACAAAAGTGAAGATGTAAAAGAAAGATTGAATGTATTAGTGAAAACAACGAATGGATTTGAAATCTCGTATGAAGATTTACGTCTAAGAGGACCTGGTGATATACTTGGAACAAGACAATCTGGTGTGCCGGATCTGATTCTTGGAAATCTTTATGAAGATACAAAAATGATCGAGGTCTGTAGAAAAGATGCAAAATTAATCGTTGAACATTGTGATCAGACAGATTACATTTCTATCATAGAAAGTGTAAAGCAGAGAAGAGCACAAAGTGCGTATATAGATTGAGGGGAAAAAGAAATGACAATTATTGATTGGTTGAAAAATAGAGGTATTCAGGTAAAAAATACTTCTTTGGTAGAACAGGCATTTATGCATAGCAGCTATGCACATGAACACCAGCAATTCCATGATAATGAAAGACTGGAATTTATGGGAGATGCGGTACTTCAGCTGTGGTCTAGTAGAGCAATCTGGCCATTGAATCTATCAGAAGGTAAAATGTCTCGTTTGCGTGCACAGCTTGTTTGTGAAAAAGCATTGGCTATCTATGGCAGAGAACTGCATTTAAATGATTTTCTTTTATTAGGTGCTGGTGAAGAAAAGACAGGCGGAAGAAATAAAGATGCAATCATTGCGGATGCATTTGAAGCATTTCTTGGTGCATTATTCTTAGATCAGGGTATGAAAGCAGTCGATAATATTTTAAATGACTGCCTGATTCCACGTTTATCGCATCCAGAAGACGTAGGTACGATCCATGACTATAAAAGCAAACTGCAGGAATTTGTACAGGCAGATAAAAAACGTACCGTCACATATAAGCTTGTCAGTGAAAAAGGTCCCGCAAATGCACCTGAATTCGTAATGAACTGCGTGATGGACAACATTGTATTAGGGACAGGTAAGGGTGTTTCAAAAAAGCAGGCAGAACAGAACGCTGCCAAAGATGCTTTTGAAAAATTAGCAAAATAACAGGAGAACAAAAGAACATGAAAATTTCAGAACTCAAAACATTCATCAAAGAAGGAAAACTTGATGACAAGCTTGTTGAACTTTATGGTGAAAAAGCACTTGACGCACAAAAAGTAAGATATACTGCAATTTTAGATAATGCATTGCATGCTTTTTCAGATGAAGAAGCAAGAATCTATTCTGCACCAGGTAGAACAGAAGTTGGTGGAAACCATACAGACCATCAATTAGGTAAAGTTTTAGCTGCATCATTGAATTTAGATGTTGTAGCCTGTGTTATCCCAACAGACGATAACATCGTTACATATGCGTCAAAAGGTTACAATGTAAAGCCAGTTGATGTCAGTGATATCACAATTCATGAAGAAGAAAAGAATTCTACAGAAGCTTTGATCCGCGGTGTTGCATCAGGTTTAAACAAGCGTGGATACAATGCGGGCGGCTTTAAGTGCTATGCAGAAAGTGATGTCATCAATGGTGGCGGTATGTCAAGTTCTGCAGCGTTCGAAGTATTGCTTGGTACAATTCAGAATGATCTTTACAACGAAGGAAAAGTTTCTACAGAAAACGTGGCCAAGATTGGTCAGTTTGCGGAAAACGTGTATTTCATGAAAGCAAGTGGCTTGCTTGATCAGATGGCTTGTTCTGTTGGCAGCTTTGCTGCAATGGATTTTAAAGATCCTGAAAATCCAGTGGTTGAAAAGGTTCCTTTTGATCCAGCTGACTATGGCTATGATTTGATCATCACAGATGTGAAAGCTTCTCATGCGGACTTGTCTGATGAATATTCTAAGGTTCCACTAGAAATGAAAGCTGCTGCTAAAGCGATGGGACATGAAGTATTATCTGAAGCAACACTAGATGAATTGTTTGACCATGTGAAAGAAATCAGAGAACAGTGTGGAGACCGTGCATTCTTACGTGCATATCATTTCTTAAATGAAACACAGCGTGCACATGATGAAGCAGAAGCACTCAAGAAAAAAGATATCAAAACATTCTTTCAGCTTGTTAGAGAATCTGGAAGATCCAGCTGGATGTATTTACAGAATATTTCTGTAGGTTCTATGCCTGAATCACAGGCAGTTGCTATTGGTTTGGCAATTTCTGAATCTGTCATTCATGAAGATGGTGCATACCGTGTACATGGTGGTGGATTTGCGGGAACAATCCAGGCATTTGTGAATAAGAATACAACAGAAGTATTCATTGAAAGAATGGAAAAAACATTTGGCAAAGACTGCTGCTATATTTTACGTATTCGTGATGTAGGCGGTATTCGCTTAGCTTAATATTGAGGTCATGTTATGTTAAAGGATCATAAAATACTCCTTGGCAAAGCAAAAGAGAAAGAAGTATACATGCTTCTGAATCAAATGAATCGTCATGGTTTGATTGCAGGAGCAAGTGGCACAGGGAAAACAGTCACATTAAAAGTGATTGCTGAAAGCTTGAGTGATGCAGGAGTACCTACATTTATTGCGGATGTGAAGGGAGATCTGACAGGCATGATAACACCTGGCAATCTTTCTTGTATTCAGGAACGTCTGGATTCAATGTCAATTAGTGGTTTTGAAACGAAGAGCTATCCAGTTCGTTTCTTCGATGTATATAAGAAGAATGGACTTCCAATGCGTGCAGTGATGCAGGAAATGGATCCTGTACTGTTGAGTAGAATCTTGGATCTTTCTGATGCACAGGAAGGTGTATTAAATATCATCTTTAAAATCGCAGAAGATAAAGATCTTGACATTATTGACTTAAAAGATTTACAGGCAATGTGTGCATATGTTGGTGAGAATGCATCCTCATTTACTGTGAGTTATGGAATGGTGACGAAACAATCTATTGGTGCGATCCAAAGAAAACTGCTTGTTCTTGAACAGCAGGAAGGTGATAAATTATTTGGTATGCCGGGATTGAATATTCAAGATCTTTTACAGACAGAAAATGGCAATGGTGTCATGAATATTCTTGAATGTGAAAAGCTGTTCCAGCATCCGCTCCTGTATGCAACGTTTTTGTTATGGCTTTTGGATACACTGTATCAGAACTTGCCTGAAGTTGGTGACTTAGATCAGCCTGAAATTGTATTCTTCTTTGATGAAGCTCATCTCTTGTTTGACCACGCACCTAAAGCATTACTGGATAAGGTTGAACAGACTGTAAAATTGATTCGTTCGAAAGGTGTTGGTGTATTCTTCTGTACGCAATCTCCATCAGATATTCCTGATTCTGTCTTAGCACAGCTCAGTAATCGTATCCAGCATGCACTGCGTGCATATACACCTTCTGAAATGAAAAATGTAAAGCTTGCAGCACAGGCATTCAGACAAAATCCAGAACTAAATACAGAAGAAGTCATCACAATGATGAAAACAGGGCATGCGCTTGTATCTGTATTAGATGAAGATGGCGCTCCTACGATTGTTGAAGAAACAAAGATTCTGCCACCATCTTCCAGTATGAAGGCAAGTGAAGTTACCGCAATCTTTAGAACTGTCAATAATGATCCACTCAAAAGTAAATACTGGGATGAAATTGATCCAGAAAGTGCTTTTGAAAAAGTGGATGAAATCAAAAAAGAAGCAGAGGAAGAAAAAAATCGCTTAGAAGAAGAAAAGAAGATTGCGAAAATTGAAGAAGCACGTGCGAAAGAAGCTGCGAGATTAGAAGCACGCGAAGAAAAGCAGCGTGCAAATCAATCAAAGAGAATTGCAAAAAAGATTCAAAATAAAGCTGAAAATGAACTGATCAATCTTGGCGTTCGCTCTGCTAAAAAATTCTTGAAATCATTTATGAAATAGCCAAATTACATCCATGCAGTTGCAATGGATGTTTTTTTGCTATAATAATTAATATATGAACAAAAAGGAAAAATGGGCAGCTTTTAAAGCAAGCTGTCGTGTGTATTTGAATGAGAAAACAACAATGTCTTTATATCATACGCGAGCAGAAGGTGATGATATGTTTTATCAGTTTCTGCAGGATGATATTGATTTTGTGGAAGAGACTTTTGATGTGATTGAAGAAAAGTGTGGTACAAGTGCAAAAGTCATGATCTACTTGCTTTGTGTGGAAGGTACACCACAAGTGAAAGTAGCTGAGCAATATGGTATTACTCGTCGAGCTTTGCAGGTTGCATTATACAAGTGGATTGACGAGGTATTTGAAGATGACAAATGATGATAAAACACACTGGCTGCAGTTATATAAAAAAGAATGCCGTAATTATTTCAACTATCGTTCGAAACGAGATAAATGTGAATTAGAGCTGGAAGAAACTTTACAGAATATCAAAAACGTTCGTTCTCCAATTACAAATCGCATTGGAGGGCATGCAACGATTTCTGCAGAAGAAAGATTGATTTCTCTGATTGAAGTAAAAACTGAAACAGAACATCAAATTGATTTTTACAAAGCTATGATTGCGTGGATCGAGCATGTAAATCAGAATATTACTTCTCCTGCATATCGTGCAATTACATGGCAGACATTGATTCAGGCAAAGAATAAAACAGATTTGATGATCAATTATGATGTGGGTCCAGATTATGTTTACTACATGAGAGATCGTTTTCTAGGGATGGCGTTAGATGATAAAATGCGTCAAGAATACTATGATGCAATGAAGAAAAAGAGCTTAAGCAAGTGGCTGTCAATGTGATGTGTATGAAAAACTATTTAACAATTGATATTGGAAGAAACTGGTTGAGATATGCTTTGATCAGTGAAGAAATTGATGTATGTAAAACAGGAAAAGAACAGCTCAATTCCTTTACAAGTAGAGAAGATCTTTTTACGACAATCAAGAAAATTACAGATTCATTTTGTTTAAGAACTGATTCCTTGGCAATCACTATGCCTGGTATTATTGATACTGATTCCGGCATGGCGTATTCCGCAGGTATTTATCGCTTTATCCGTAATGAACCGCTGGCAAGGGAAATCAGTGAATATACTGGTATGAAAACAATTATTTTAAATGATGCAAAAGCAGCAGCTTTGGCAGAAGTTGGTTATGGTTCTTTGAAAGGTGTTCATACAGGTGTCATGGTAATGCTTCTTGGAACAGGCATTGGCGGCGCAATTATTCATGACGGGAAGATTTTTAATGGTGCACATTTTGGCGCAGGGGAATTCTCTTACCTGACAGACAGTACGCAAAGAGCTACAGATAATTCCGATATGTTTGCTTTAAGCTGTTCGCTGAATGGTTTAGTCAGTGTTGTAAAAGAAGTGACGCATCATGAAAATATGAATATTTTAAAAATTATGTTTGGTCTAAGCAAAGGCAAAGAAGATATTATTGAGGGCGTCAAAGTATATTGCGCAAGACTTGCCAATTATATTTACAATATCCAATGTGTCGTGGATGCATCTACATTTGTTATTTCTGGAAATATTACAGATGAACCAGCTTTTATGCGAATCATTCAAGATGCAATTGATGAGCGCTTTTCAAATGATTCATACCAGAATATTTTCCAGCCTGTGATCCGTGGTGTAACGTTCCATGAAGATGCTAGAAAATATGGTGCTGTATATGCCTATAAAGAATTGGAAAAGAAAGGTAAGATATGACCAGAAAACTGGTCATTTTTAAATGTATGACAGATTTAGTGAGTATTCCTGACTATATTATGAAATATAGTGAAATACCGGCGATGCAGAGATTAAAGAATATTGATATGAATTGTGGGGTAGAAAAAACAAGTCTTCCATTATTCAAGAATATTCAGCCATATTCTAGATTCATTCATTCCTTGCGGGTTGCCTGTATCATTCATCATTTTACTAGAGATAAGAAACAGGCACTGGCTGGTTTATTTCATGATATTTCAACACCAGTCTTTTCACATACAATTGATTTTATGAATCATGATCACATGCATCAGGAATCTACAGAAAAAAATACAAAAGAGATTTTGTGTAATGATTCTGTTTTAATGAATCTTTTACAAGAAGATCATATTTCTATTGAAGAAATCTATGATTATCATATGTATTCCATTGCGGATAATGATATGCCAAAACTCAGCAGTGATCGACTTGAATATACCATTGGCAATAGTATCAACTATGGCTTTTCTACAGAAGAAGAAATGAAAGAATTATTTGATGATATCGTTGTAGCCACAAATGAATCTGGAGAAGAAGAACTATGCTTTCAAAATGAAGAAAAAGCATATCGTTTTACATCCATTGCATTACAGTGTGGTAAAGTATATTCCTCTTCTCAAGATCGCTATGCGATGGAAATCCTCGCACATTTGATCAAAGACTGTATGACATCAAATATCATTTCTTATGAAGATCTATACAAGGATGAAAGGACTGTCATTTCTAAAATCAAACATTTACAGGCATGGAAACAATATTGTTCTTTATGCAATGTTATAGAGAGTAAAGATGGAATCATCATTCATACAAAGAAAAGATATATTGATCCTTTTGTTGTATCTAAAGGACGAATTCTAGAAAATCATGATAAAATGAGAAACGATGTGAATGCATTTCTAAACGCATCACAAGATCAGAAATTAACAGGAGAGTTTGAAAATGGAAGATAAAGTAATCGTTGTTGCAAGCGGCAACCAGGGAAAAATTAAAGAATTTAAAGAAATGCTTGAACCAGAAGGATATACAGTAAAATCATTATCTGATTTTCCAGATATGCCGGAAGTAGAAGAAACTGGTACAACTTTCCATGACAATGCAATCATTAAGGCACAGGCAGTCACTGATCGTTATGGCATTACTGCGATTTCAGATGATTCTGGACTTGAAATCGATGCTTTAGATAAAAAGCCAGGTGTCATGAGTGCAAGATGGCTTGGTCACGATACAAGCTATGATGTAAAGAATCAGAAAGTACTAGATTTGTTAAAGGACAAAAAAAATCGTACATGTCGTTATGTATGTGCGATTGCAATTACGCGTGTCAATGAAGAACCTGTTGTATTTGAAGATACAGTGGAATGTGAAGTTGCTTTAGAAGCAAAAGGAAGCAATGGTTTTGGATATGATCCAATTATCTATTATGCACCATCTGGTAAGACAATGGCAGAAATGAGTAAAGAGGAAAAGAACTCTATTTCTCATAGAGGAAAAGCAGTTCGTAAGTTAGAGGCATGGCTAGATGCACAAAAGCACTAAGATTTTATCAACTATAGCATCACTTTTATTTCTCATTTCTATTCTATTAGGAATTATTTTTACGTGCAGTTTCAATCATTCGTTTTATCAATATGAATACAATAAATCGAATCAGGCAGAAGTTATTGGAATGAGTGATAAAGATCTCATGGAAGCAACAGATACATTGTTAGATTATCTGGAAAATAAAAGAGATGATATTGTTGTAGAAGCAACAGTATGTGATACGGAAAGAGAAGTATTCAATGAAAGAGAAACATTACATATGGTTGATGTTAAAAATCTTTGTATGCATGCAAAGATGGCAGCAATTGGAATGTTTGTCGCAAGTATTGTTCTGTATGTTTTGATTTATCTTAAAGAAAAGAAGGGAGCGATGCATGTATATATGAGCGGCATTCGATATGCTTTGCTTATGATTGTTCTATTTGTGTCGATGCTTGCGATATATGCACTTTGTGATTTCTATGATTTCTGGATGAATTTTCATTATCTATTCTTTGACAATGATTTATTCATCCTTGATCCAAATACATCTATTATGATCAATATGTTTCCAGAAACATTTTTCTTTGATCTTGTCATGTTGATCATGGCAACCTATGTAATCAGTGTATGTGTGATTTATTTTGTTTTAAGAGCTTTAGATAAGAAGGTAAAAGTATGATCAATATTGTTTTATATGAACCAGAAATTCCCGCAAATACAGGAAATATCATGCGTACATGCATGGCGTTTCATATGCGTTTGCATTTAATAGAGCCATTAGGTTTTTCACTCGATGAAAAACATCTAAGAAGAGCAGGTATGGACTATGTAAAAGAATTAGACTACAAGACATATCCAGACTGGAAAACATTTTTAAAAACAAATCAAGGCAGTTTTTACTTTGTTTCCCGCTATGCATTAAAAACACCAGATTCTTTTGACTATACAAAAGATGAAGGTGATATTTATCTCGTGTTCGGAAAAGAAAGTACAGGTATTCCAAAAGATATACTATATGATCACTTAGATAAATGTATGAGAATTCCAATGGTCAAGGAAGCAAGAAGTTTGAATCTGTCTAATTGTGTTGCTTTGGTTTCTTATGAGGTTTTAAGACAGCTGGATTATCCAGAACTATGCAAGCACGAATCTATCAAGGGAGAAGATTTTCTTGAAAGAGTGCATAATGCTTCAACCAATGCATAATTCCTGTATAATGATTTCAAGAGGAAATTGAAATGTTAGAAAATTTGAATGATTACTTAAGTTTGATTGTATTGATATCCATCATTATGATGTTTGCTTATCTGTTATTTTTGATTTCTAACAAGAATCACGAATCTTTAGCAAAGAAAAGAGAACAGATCTATCTGTCATTTTTGGATGATGCTGATGATGACGATGATCTAAGTGAAGAGGAATAGATATGGGTATCAAACAAAAAATCGTCTGTAAAAAAGGACCAAAAGCAAAAGGACCATATTCTCCATGCATCAAGACATGTGAAAATGTGTATATTTCAGGGCAATTGCCATTAGATCCTGAAACTGGAAAAATGATTGCAGGAGATATTAAAGCGCAGACAAGACAATGCCTGGAAAATATGAAGGCACTTTTAAAAGAAGCAGATATGGAAATGAAATATGTTGTTAAGACAACAGTATTTCTGAAAGATATGAATGATTTTTCAGCAATGAATGAAGTGTACCAGGAATATTTTGAAGAACCATATCCCGCTAGAAGTGCATGCAGTGTGAGTGGTTTATCAGGTGGTGCACTTGTTGAAATTGAAGCGGTTGCAATTGATTTTAGAGCACTAGAAATTCTATGTGCACAAGAGGAAGAGTGTTGTGATGGAAGCTGTTGCTGCAGAGACTAAAGCATATCGACCTCTTCTCATTGTTTCTTCATACAACAACAGTGAATTTATATTTTCAAAAGATAAAACGTTAAAGTTTCCATTTAGTGGCATGCAATGGCTGGAAGAAGTTGTCATTCAATATGGTGCAAGTCTACAGGGAAGAATGGATTCATTCTGTCATTTAACAAATGCACATCAAAAACCATGTATTTTGATCAGTGAACAGACAATGAATATGTATTTTCCAATTCGTGGGAAAGACAATCCAGAAAATGTATTTGTATATTTTAATAAAGTCATGAATATTCAACAGACAAAAAATAACCATACAAGAATTTATTTCGGAAATGGATATTCTTATGAGGTGTCATGTGATTATCGTACTGTAAAATCACAAATGAAACGATGTGATCAATTTATTCATACGGTAATGCAAAATAAAAAAGATCTAGTCATTGACTTTAGAGAAATTTATCACTAAAATTTAAGCAAATGTAATGATCAGGATATGATCATAGCACATTGGATGTAGAGAGTTTTCTGGCTGGTGAAAAGAAAATGAAGAGTGTTATGGTTACTCCCTGTGAACAGTACTTGAAAAAGATTACCGTTTTCCGCGTTAAGGATTTGAGAGCCCGCAAGGGAATAAAGGTGGTACCGCGCTGATATAGCGTCCTTTCTATTGTAGAGAGGACTTTTTTATTTGTCCTCGAAAAGGAGTACAGAGATGATTAATTTTACAGAAAACAAAGATCTAGAAACACTCAACCATTCATGTGCACACATGATGGCACATGCAATCCAGCACATTTGGCCAAACGCTAAATTCTGGGTAGGACCAGTTGTAGAAGAAGGATTCTACTATGATGTTGACTTAGGAGATGTCACACTTGGTGATGACGATCTGAAAAAGATTGAAAAAGAAATGAAGAAGATTGCCAAGGATGGCAAGAAAATCGTTCGTCATGAAATTTCTAAGGAAGAAGCATTACAGCAGTTTAAAGACGATCCATATAAGATTGACTTGATTGAAAGAATGCCTGAAGGTACAAACATTTCTATGTATACACAAGGTGACTATACAGACTTATGTAGAGGACCTCATGTAGACAATGAAAAACTTTGTAAGAACTTCAAGCTCATCAAACATTCTGGTGCATACTGGAAAGGTGACAAGAATAATAAAGTTTTACAGAGAATCTATGGCGTATGCTTTCCAACACCTGAAGAACTAGAAGCACATTTAGCTGATCTAGAGGAAGCAAAACAGAGAGATCATAGAAAACTTGGTAAAGAATTACAGATGTTCATGTTCTCAGTATCAGTTGGTGCTGGACTTCCTATGTATCTTCCTAATGGTTTTACAGTCAGAAGATTATTAGCTGACTACATCATGGATAAAGAAATTGCACAAGGCTATTTACATGTATGCACACCAAACGTTGTCAATACAAAACTCTTTAAGATTTCTGGTCACTGGGATCACTACAAAGATGATATGTTCCCAGCTATGACAAGTGAAAAGGATCCTGAAAATGCCTATGCATTAAGACCTATGAACTGTCCTGAACATATGATCATGTTCAAGAGCAAGCTGCATTCTTATAGAGACCTTCCAGTAAGAATTGCTGAAATTGCCAATGACTTCCGTTTTGAAGCAAGTGGCGCTTTAACTGGTATTGAAAGAGCGCGTGCATTTACACAGAACGACTCTCATATCTTCTGTAGACCAGATCAGATTGCAAGTGAAATCAAGGACGTAACAAAGCTGATTCTTGATGTTTATAAGGATTTTGGTTTCGAAAAGTATTCTTTCCGTTTGTCACTAAGAGATCCTGAAAACAAGGAGAAATACTTCGGTCATGATGAACTGTGGGAAAAGAGTGAAGCTGAATTAAGAAAGGTTCTCAAAGAAATGGAAGTTCCTTTCTATGAAGCAGAAGGCGAAGCAGCTTTCTATGGTCCAAAGATCGACGTACAGGTACGTTCTGCTTTAGGTCATGACGTAACACTGTCTACAATTCAGCTAGACTATCAGCTTCCAGAAAGATTTGAACTCGAATATGTTGATTCTGATCAGCAGAAGAAAAGACCAGTTGTTATCCACCGTGCTATCTTAGGATCCCTCGATCGTTTCATTGCATTCCTGCTTGAAGAAACAAAGGGTGTATTACCTCTATGGCTGTCACCAAAGCAGGTTGTTGTTATTCCAGTTGCTCCTGAAGCACATAGCGAATATGCAAGCAAGATCGTTGCTGATTTGAAGGCAATGGGTGTTAGAGCAAGTCTTGATGACCGTAATGAAAAGCTTGGCTACCGTATTAGAGAAGCACAGACATCTAAGACACCAATTCAAATCGTTGTTGGTGATAACGATGTAGCAAACAATGCGTTAACTGTTAGAAGATATGGTTCTCGTGATCAGGCAACATTTGCATGTGAAGATTTCTATAAAGCATTAAGAGAAGAAATTGCAGCGAAGAAGTAAAAGACAAGAAGAAGTGAATTACTTCTTCTTTTTTGTTTTGTCATGTATAATAAAACTGCGATCTAAAAACAAAGAGAAATCTGCGTTCAAAGAGAGTGAATGAAAGTGATTTTATATTCACACCTCTTTGCATCTAAAAGAGGTGTTTTATTTTCATTTATTCCGATCGTGAGAAAGGAAATTTTATGAAACTATTCAAATTATTCTTGTCACTCACAATGACAGCACTGCTTGTTTCTTGTTCATCACCAAAGACAAGCACATCCGCTTCTGCTTCTGCAACTGCACAGCCATCAACTGTAACAATTACAGATCATGCTGATCGTGAAGTAGAAGTTCCAACAAATCCAAAACGCGTAGCAGTACTTGGAATCTATCCATTACCATCCATGTTAACGGTATATCTGGATTCCTGTGATTCTATTGTCGCTATGGAACCAGGCAGTATGAATGCTGCAAAAAATGGTATCTTATCACAGCTCTATCCAGATATCACAAATATTACAACTGATATCATGGATGGAGATGATGTCAACATTGAAAGTCTGCTTGCTTTAAAACCAGATGTTGTTTTCTATAATGCAAGTGATACACAGGATCTAGAAAAGCTGGAAAATGCTGGATTGACTGCTGTGGCTTTCTCTGCTACAAAATGGAAATTCAACTGTACAGAAACATTCAATGAATGGATGAATCTATTAGATCAAATCTATTCAGAACACGCTGGAAATAGAGAAGAACTCATCAAGAAGTATTCCACAGATACATATAACAAGATTCAGGATACAGTGAAGAATGTTGAAGAAAAGCAGAAAGTATTATTCTTGTTCCAGTATGATGAAAATACAATGATTACTTCTTCCAGCAAGTTCTTTGGTCAATGGTGGTGTGATGCTGTAGGTGCAGTGAACGTGGCACAGGATGTACCTGCAGAAAAGACAAATGCTGTGATTACAATGGAACAGGTGTATGAATGGGATCCGGATGTCATTGTGATTACAAACTTCACTCAGGCAAAACCAGATGATCTCTACAATAATGCAATTGGCAGTGATGACTGGTCCAATGTCAGTGCTGTTAAGAATAAGAGAGTCTATAAAATGCCATTGGGCACATATAGAACATATACACCAAGTGTTGATTCACCAATGACACTTGAATGGCTTGCACAGGCTGTATATCCAGAACTGTTTAAAGATATGGATGTCAAGGCTGATGTAAAAGAATACTATCAGAATTTATTTGGCGTAACATTGACAGATGAACAGGTTGATCAGATGTATACACCAAACGCTTCTGACAGTTCTATGAATTAATAGAAAGTGAGGGAATACGTGGATAGAAAGTATCGTGTATGTATGATTACAGGCTGTATTGCTACACTCTTTTTAGCACTCATTGCTTTATGTTTGGGACAATATACGATTGCTTTACAAGATGTAATCAAGGTACTGACATTACAGAAAGTTGATCTTGTAAATGCAGAAACTGTTATTTTTAACATACGTATTCCACGTATTCTTGTTTCTTTGATTGTTGGAAGCGGACTTGCAACAGCTGGTGCATCATTTCAGGCGTTATTTTCCAATCCTTTAGCTACACCAGATACGTTAGGGTGTGCTAATGGCGCAAGTTTTGGTGCTGCTCTTGGGATTCTTTTAGGATTGAATGCATTAGGAATTCAGATTTCAGCACTGATTTTCGGAATCCTTGCAGTAGTGCTCGTATTTGTATTTACACGTTACAGGCATGCCAATCAAATCATGATGATTATTCTTGCAGGAATGGTTGTTTCTTCATTGTTTTCCGCACTTGTTTCACTGATTAAGTATGTTGCGGATCCGAATGATGTATTGCCAGTTATTACATTCTGGCTGATGGGAAGCTTTTCAAACAGTACGATACGTTCTTTGTATACAGGTGTACCGATGATTGTTCTAGGTATGGTTGTATTGTATTTGATGCGATATCGTATGAATGCATTGAGTTTGAAAGAGGAAGAGGCTGCTTCTTTAGGAATCAACGTGCGCCAGAATCGAATGATTGTGATTGTTGCTTCTTCATTGATTACTGCTTCTGTAGTAAGCATGTGCGGTGTTGTAGGATGGGTTGGATTACTGATTCCACATATTTCAAGAATGCTGTTTGGAAACAATCATACAAAAGTCATTCCTGGATGTATTGTATTTGGAGCATTGTTTATGCTCATAATTGATACAATTGCCAGATGCATGTACCAGGCAGAAATTCCTGTCAGTATATTGACCGCAATCATTGGTGCTCCCGTATTCTTGCTGCTGTTAAGAAAAACAGGAGGAATTGAGATATGAAGTATGAAGTTTTACATGGCTCATTTTTCTACAAAAAAGAAAAGCCTGTTTTCAATGATATCTCTTTTTCAGTCGATGAAGGGAAGATACTCGCAATCCTTGGACCAAATGGAGCTGGAAAAACAACATTATTGAAGTGTATGCTTGGTTTTCTGAAATGGAAAGAAGGAAAAGCAATTTTTGATGGAAAGGATATATCAACGATTCCAGTAAATGTGTTTTTTCGGCAAGTATCTTATGTTCCACAATCTCATACCGTTACATTTCCATGTTCTGTATTTGAAACGGTTTTACTTGGAAGAAGTCCATATTTAAATATGTTTTCACTTCCTGACGAAACAGATCAGCAATATGCATTAGAAGCAATGCAATTATGTGGAATTGAGCATTTAAAAGAACAGAATATAAATGAAATTTCTGGTGGTGAATTACAGCTTGTATATATTGCCAGGGCTTTGTGTTCAAATCCAAAAGCGTTGATTCTAGATGAAGCTGAAACTGGATTAGATATGGCAAATCAAATTGTTGTATTAGATCTATTGAAACGTTTGTCAAAAGAAAAGGGATTGATGATCATATTCAATACCCATTATCCCCAGCATGCACTAGATATCGCAGATCAAACTTTACTCTTATCGAAAGAAGGAACGTCTATTTTTGGAAATACAGATGAGATCTTGACAGAAGAAAACCTGTCACGTGTATTTCATGTTCCTGTCATTCAACTTGAAAAGAAAATGAATGGTAAAACGTATCATTCATTGATTGCGGTATCCGAAAATAAATCAATATAAGGAGTGTAACTATGGAAGAAACTAGAATTGCTGTTATTGCGATCGTTGTTGAAGATCGTGAGCAGGTAAACACAATGAATGAAATTTTGCATGATTATGGAAAATATATTATTGGAAGAATGGGAATCCCGTATCCAAAAAGAGAGATTTCTTTGATTTCTATCGCAATTGATGCACCAAATGATATTATCTCTTCATTGTGTGGAAAACTTGGGAATTTAAACGGTCTTACAGTGAAAGCAGCATATTCAAAAGTATAACGATGTTGAAAGATACATCGTTTTCTTTATTTGAAGATAGAAAATTTACAGAAGAAATAATTTCCAATGACAGTCATCAGCATTACAATGATTTTAGAGATAGAAGCATTCCAATGTAAATAGTCAATGAAAATCCATAGACAAACATTTTCAACTAGTAAAGTTAAAAATCGTAAAGTAACAAAAAGAATCATTTCTTTTCTAGAATTGTTCTTTGATTGGAAAACAATGTTTCGATTCATGAAGTATGAAAAAAGCACCGCAAAACACCAGGCAATTGTATTCGCGATTAGATAGTTCATATGAAAATATAAGCCTGCACTATATATGACATAATTCATCAGTGTTGTAACTACACCAGCAATTGTATATTTGATAAATTCCATCTTGATTTTCTTCTTTCAGCTATTTCAGTATACTTGGAATTGCTGGATTAAGAAAGATTAAGACTTATTTGAATATGTTGACGCTATTCTATTCATGGATTCTTTTGAACCATGATTTCAATATCGTGTTAAAATACAAAAAAATGTTTTTCACGATACGTACAACAATCAATATTACAATTGTGTAACAGGAAAGGATGATTATGGAAATGAGTGAAAAAATTATTGTCATAGATGACAATCCGGAAATTAGAGAAGTTGTAAACGTATTACTATCTTCTGAAGGATATACAATACTAGAAGCAAAGAATGCAGAAGAAGCTTTAGAACAGATTGATGCCTCCATTGATTTAATTATTTTAGATATTATGATGCCAGGAATGGATGGGTATCAATTATGTGCGAAATTGCGTGAAGTAACAAATGCACCAGTATTATTTCTTTCCGCAAAGGGACAGGATTCTGATAAAACACTTGCTTTTTCAAGTGGTGGAGATGATTATTTAACAAAACCATTTTCATATACTGAATTAAATTCACGTGTGAAAGCATTGTTAAGAAGATATCATATTTATCAGGGAAAAGACCATTCAATAAAACAAGAATCTGTTTTAAATATTGGCAAGTTAAAACTGGATACGAACTTAAAAACAGCATTTAAAGATGGGAAAGAAATTCTGTTGACGGATATTGAATACCAGATTCTTTTGTTTTTTGCACAGCATAAAAATACGGTATATTCTTTAGCAGAAATCTATGAAAATATCTGGCAGGAAAAATATTACTATGGCGCAAATAATACGGTAATGGTTCATATTCGTAACTTAAGAAAAAAGATAGAAGATGATCCATCTTATCCAACAGTCATCAAAACATCATGGGGAAAGGGGTATTACAGTGAATAAAAAGCATTTTTCCTTATCTATGAAATTGTTTTTGATTACATGTTTTTCTGGAATGCTTGGATTTGCGACATATGCAATGATGCGTGCAAACTCTTTATCCTACTATCAGTTTCTACATCATATCAGTATCATTAAATTTGATCCAGAAGCAAAAGCAAAAGAGATACAAGAAAAGGCAAAAACGATTTCCATTGATGATATTGCTGGTATTAAAAAATTGATGGATCAACATGATCAATATACGTCCATGTGGCTGTATGAATATCGTTCTGGGGATTATATAGAAGGCAGTTTTGCGTCCATTTTAGAAGAACCATATGATTTTGCAGAATACCTGACTTTAAAATTGTATTATGTACAATCTGATTTTGAGACGGCAATCTATAACAATCAATTGGCAAAGAAAATAGATTTCAAGGATGGGCAGGCAGTGCTTGTGGTGAATGATCTGCATGGATTGAAATATTCGACGCATTATTTTTATATTTCTTTGATGATTTCCATTCTTGTCTGTATTTTACCGGCATTGTTATTTATGCATCGTAAAGTTAAATATATCAAATACCTGCAGAATAGCGTAGAAACGATTGAATCAGGGGATTTACAGACAAATGTCAAAGAACAAAGTCATGATGAATTAACAGCTTTGGCATCTGGTTTAAATCATTTGCGGGAAACATTAGATACGAATATTCAAAAAGAAAAGGAAGCAAGAGATGCCAATCATAAATTGATTACAACAATGTCACATGACTTAAGAACACCATTGACTGTTTTGCAGGGATATCTGGAAATTCTTCGTTTGAATAAATTCAAGGACGAAGAAACAAAACGACAGTATTTAGATAATTGCCTGGAGAATGTAAAACATATTCGTGTACTTGCGGATAAAACATTTGAATATGCAACCGTATTTGATACAACAGATTGTATTAAGCTGGAAACAGTATCACTGCTTTCATTTATTGAATATATAAAATATCAGATTGAATATCTGCAGATGGAAGAATTTCTTGTGGAATATAATGTATCAAATGATGATGCTGAAATTTCTATCAATCTTGAAATGATGAAAAGGGTAGTGAATAATCTGATTTCTAATATATATAAATATGCAGATAAAAAACAGCCCGTTCATATTCAATGCGTGTATGAAGATCACCACCTAAAGCTTTCGATGCAGAATACTGTTAGAACAACAGATGTGCAGACAGAAAGCAATCATATTGGTTTAGAAAGTGCAAAAAGAGTGATCAAACTGCACCAGGGAACATGTTATTACAATCTCGATAAAGATGTATTTAGTATTTCTATAGATATTCCATGCTGAAAAAAAGAAAACTATGAAGAATGATAGATAATCAAATCTTCATAGTTTTTTTGTGGTATAGAAATATATTATTTCAGTGCGTCTAATGCTTTTTCTACAATTTCTTCTATAGATACGTCTTCTTTATCGTTTGTTCTTGCTTTCCATTCAACATTACCATCTTTAATGCCTTTACCAACAGTAATACGGAAAGGAATACCAATGAGTTCCATATCCTTGAATTTAACACCAGGTCTTTCATCACGGTCATCTAGTATAACATCAATGCCTTTTGCCTTTAATGCTTCATAGATTTCGTTAGCTTTCAATACCTGCTGTTCATCCTTCATGGAAATAATAACAATAGCTACCTGGTAAGGAGCAATTTCCTTAGGCCAGTTAATACCATTTTCATCAACGTTCTGTTCACAAAGTGCAGCCATTGCTCTAGCAGGACCAATACCATAGGATCCCATCCAGACATCCTGCAGCTGGTTATTAGAATCAAGATACTGCAAGCCCATAGCCTTAGAATACTTTGTGCCTAGCTTGAATGTATTACCAACTTCAATGCCATGCTTAAATTCAATCTTGCCGCCACAGCAAGGACATGTATCACCTTCCATGATGTTTCTAACATCAGCTACAATATCAATCTTGAAATCTTTCTGATTGACATTTGTATAATGATAGCCTGTCTTGTTTGCACCAACAACAAAGTTCTGCATATAAGTTACTTCTTCATCGGCAACAAGTGTGCAGTGAATGCCTACAGGTCCTGCAAAGCCGATTTCAGCGCCAGTTGCTTCCTTAACCATTGTTACATCAGCAAGTTCAACTTCTGTTGCGTTAAACAGCTTTCTAAGCTTTGTTTCGTTAACTTCACGATCACCACGAACCATAACAGCGACAGCCTTGCCATCAACGTTATAGATCAATGTCTTAACAAACTTGTTTACTGGCTTGTTGAGCGTTTCAACAACTTCTTCAATTGTTCTAGAATCAGGTGTTTCAACAAGTTCCATTTCAAGTTCTGTTTCAGCTTCAGCTGGTTTTTGTGGAACACATGCAGCAACTTCAATATTGCTTGAGAATTCACAAGAATCACACAATACTAGAATATCTTCTCCAAGAGGTGTAATTGCCTGGAATTCTTCAGATAATAGACCACCCATGATACCTGTATCTGCTTTAACAATTCTATAATCCAGATGCAGACGATCCATGATATTCTATAAGGCATTGAACTGCTTCTTGTAAGCAACATCTAATCCGGCTTCATCTTTATCAAATGTATAGGCATCCTTCATAATGAATTCTCGTGTACGAATCAAACCGTATCTAGGTCTTGGTTCATCTCTGAACTTTGTCTGCATCTGATAGATAGAAAATGGCATATCTTTATAAGATCTGATTTTCATTTTAGCAGCCTGTGCAAATAATTCTTCATGTGTTGGACCTAAAACATAATTCTGTCCTTTGCGGTCCTTCAAAGAGAACATGGATGCACCAAATCCACTTCTTCTACCACTGGCAATATATACATCTTCAGGAATCAAAGCCGGCATCATTAATTCCTGACAGTCTGCCTTATCCATTTCATCTCTGATGATGTTTTCAATCTTGTTCATGACTCTTAAGCCAAGAGGCATCATCATATATACACCTGCAGAGCTTTTCTTAATATAACCTGCTCTAACAAGCATATTACTTGATACTGAATCTTCATCCTTTACGTTTTCTCTTAGTGTATAAAAGAAACTATTTTTTAACTTCATACTAAATTCTCCGTTTCTCGCTAAAAATTATACCATGACACCTTTACTTCATCACTTTAATTTACTATAATTGCTTAAAATATTTAGGAGGGTTGATATTTAACATGGCAAAGTACTACAACGAACCATCACACACATTCAGTGAATATTTGTTGATTCCTGGTTTTACAGGCAGTGAAAACACACCTGACAATGTCACTTTAAAAACACCACTTGTAAAATACAAGAAAGGTGAAAAACCAGCAATTACGTTAAATATTCCAATGATTTCTGCAGTTATGCAGTCTGTATCTGGAGATAGACTCGGAATTGCATTAGCAAAAGAAGGCGGTATGTCCTTTATTTTTGGATCTCAGTCTATTGAATCTCAGGCAGCAATGGTTGCTCGTGTAAAGAATTATAAGGCTGGATTTGTAGTAAGTGATTCAAACTTGAAAGAAGATGCTACATTGAACGATGTATTAAAACTTGTTGAAGAAACAGGTCATTCAACAATGGCAGTTACGGATGATGGAACAAGTTGTGGTAAGTTACTTGGTATCGTAACATCTAGAGATTACCGTGTATCAAGAATGAGTGGAGATGAAAAAGTATCTACATTCATGACACCAAGAGAAAAGCTTGTTGTAGGAAACAAGAATACAACATTATCAGAAGCAAATGATTTAATCTGGGATCATAAGCTCAATACATTACCAATTGTAGATGATAACGATCATTTACTATACATGGTATTCCGTAAGGACTATGATGCACATAAGGAATTCCCAAATGAATTACTTGATGAAGAAAAGAGACTCATGGTCGGTGCAGGTATCAACTCTAGAGACTATGAACAGAGAATTCCAGCATTGGTTGAAGCTGGTGTTGACTGTTTAGTGATTGACTCAAGTGAAGGCTATTCTGTATGGCAGGCAAATACAATCAAGTGGGTTCGTGAAAAGTATGGCGATTCTGTAAAGATTGGTGCTGGTAACGTTGTTGATGGTGAAGGATTCAGATATCTAGCTGATGCTGGTGCTGACTTTATCAAGATTGGTATCGGTGGCGGTTCTATCTGTATCACTAGAGAAACAAAGGGTATTGGCAGAGGTCAGGCAACTGCAGTCATTGACGTAGCACAGGAAAGAGATAAGTATTTTGAAGAAACAGGTGTATATGTACCTATCTGTTCTGATGGCGGTATCGTTTATGACTATCATATTACTCTTGCATTAGCTATGGGTGCTGACTTTGTTATGTTAGGCAGATATTTCTCTCGCTTTGAAGAAGCTCCTGGTCAGAAGCTTGTAGTAAATGGAAATACAGTAAAAGAATATTGGGGTGAAGGAAGTGCAAGAGCACGTAACTGGGGCAGATATGACCTTGGTCAAGGCAAGAAGCTTTCTTTTGAAGAAGGTGTTGACTCCTATGTTCCTTATGCTGGTCCATTGAAGGAAAACGTTGCAATGACAACATTGAAGATCAAGTCTACAATGTGCAACTGCGGTGCTTTGACGATTCCTGAATTGCAGGATAAGGCAAAGCTGACACTTGTATCATCTACTTCTATTGTTGAAGGTGGTGCACACGACGTACAGGTTAAGCATAACGACTCCTCATACAATCAATAATCAAATGAACTGTTAGAATTCAATTTCTAACAGTTTTTTAAATGAAAAAGGAACTGTTACAGTGTAGGGACAGTTCCATCTTTTTTCCATTGTTTCACTTGTTGTTTTAGCTCTTGAAATACTGCATCTTCACCTCTGGACGCAATTTGTTCAAGAACATATTTGAGACGTGCATTTGTTGCAGGATGCATATAAAGAGAATCATTTCTTGTCAGATAATAATTCAATGCACTTTCTTTTGTGTATTTTTCTTTCTGATAAATCCTGCATGCGGCAACACGATCACAGACCATTTCAACGAAATAGTTAAATGGCATTTCTAGAGGCTGCCATTTACCGTTTATGACATCATACCAGTATTCCCAATGGTGTTTGTTTCTGCCTTTATGATGCAGCCATCCAGCTGCATAACCAAAGTGTTCCTTTTCATAAGCGTAGGGAGACCGCGTACCTTGAAAATACTTTACAGATTCATGGAATTCACTGAAGGAATATTTAGAAAGATCGTGTGTTAATCCTTGTCTGTATAGACCACAGGCAAAGCAGTTCTTCATTACCTGATAGCGATGTTCATTGATCGTGCGCAGATGCGCAGATAAACGTTTTAAATATGGTTCATCAATCGTATTCTTCTGCATGCCTTCCATTTTAGAACAACCTTGAAATACAATCAACTCAATACACATTTACAAGCGTTTCATGATAAAATAAATACCAAAGAGGTAAATGATGAATAGAAGTGAACTAAGAGAAAAAGCAATGATTACTGTATATCAGTATCTATTGGTAAAACGTGATACAAAGCAACTCATTGAAGATGCATTCGAAATGGAACAGAAAGATATTCCAGAATACTTTGTAAAAGTCATTCATACAGCGATTGACAACGAAGAAAAATACAAGGAATATATCAATGAAGTAATTAAAAAAGGATGGTCTTACGATCGCCTGGGTGCAATCGAAAAAGCAATTCTGATCAATGGCTGTGCAGAGTTTGACTTAAAGGAAGTTGAAGCTGCAGTCATTATTAATGAGTCTGTAGAACTCGCTAAGAAATATTGCGATGAAGATACATACAAACTCATTAATCGAATTCTGGATGTAATATGAGCCGTAGAGTAGTTCCGGTTAGCAGGCTGGTACGTTATATTAAAGAATCCATGGAATCTGATCCCGTTCTTAGAGGTGTCATGATCGAGGGTGAGATTTCCAATCTTCGCATCCCTAATTCACAGCACTGGTATTTTTCTTTGAAAGATGGGAAAGCTTCTTTAACATGTGTGATGTTTGCCTACCAGAATAAAAAAGTAACTTTTCAGCCTAAAAACGGTGATAAAGTTATTTTAATTGGTGATGTCAGTGTCTATGAAAGCATGGGAAGCATGCAGATGGTTGCAAGTTCAATGCAGCCGAGTGGAATTGGTGAATTGTATTTAAAGCTGGAACAGATGAAGAAGCAGCTTTTTCAGGAAGGTTTATTTGAAGAATCACATAAAAAACAACTGCCAGAATATCCAATGGATATTGCATTAGTTACAGGAAGTAATACAGCTGCTAGAGAAGATGTACTGATTACTTTCCGCAAACGTTGGCCAATTGCAAAGATTCATGAATATCCATGCCCTGTACAAGGCACACAGGCTTCTCCTAAAATCATAGATGCTTTAAAGCGTGCGGATGAAGGAAATCATGAACTTGTGATTTTAGCACGTGGCGGTGGATCGTTAGAAGATCTCTGGTGTTTTAATGATGAAGCACTGGCACGTACAATTTATGCAATGCATACGCCAATTGTAACTGGTATTGGACATGAAACAGATACAACCCTTGTTGATTATGTCAGTGATAAACGTGCCAATACACCAACAGGTGCAGTTGAAGTATCGACACCAAATATTGTAGATGTCAAGGCAACGCTTTCTTCCTTTCAAATTCGCATGGTAAACGCTGTAAAAGCGTGTGAAGAAAGAAAACAGCAGCAACTGCTTCGCTTGGCAGCGTCTTCTGTATTGAAAAATCCTAAGAAGCTATTGAATGAAAAGATTGTGATGCTGCAGTATACACAGGAAAGACTCATGCGCTATCCTTCCTCTTTAAGAGAAAGAAAAAGTGCATTGGATCGTATGACTTCCTTGTTTCATCAAAAGATGGTTGCATCTTCTAATGAAATACGCAGTGAAATCCAAAACCAGCAGGCACAGCTTGTTGTGAATATGCATCGTCAACTGGATCGTAATAAACATTTTCTTTCTATACAGGAAGAATCGTTGAAATCTTCGATGCAGCTTAATTCTACACGTTACCATAATGATTTAGAAAGAATGGTTAAGCTGCTCGATGCCTATTCACCATTGAAAGTGTTATCTAGAGGGTATAGTGTTACTTACAAAAATAATAAAGTCATTACAGATGCAGATGATTTGAATATAAATGATGAACTGACAATTCGCTTGTCAAAAGGCATGGTTTTAACGAAAGTTGAGGATATTAAACATGGCAGGTAAAGAAAAAACATTTGAAGAATCAATGGAACGTCTAGAAAAAATTGTTTCTGATCTTGAATCAAATGATAAACCATTGGATGAAACAATTGCTTTATTTGAAGAAGGTTTAAAACTAGTAAAAAACTGTGATGAAAAATTAAAGACGTATGAAAGTCAGATTGATACTTTATTGAAAGAAAATGGTGATGAAGATGATGAGAATTGAGAAGGTTCTTGAAGAAAAAATCGATGAATTGGCTGATTCTAAAGTAAAAGAAGCAATGCGTTATTCATTGATTGCTCCAGGAAAAAGAGTTCGTCCAAATCTTTTGTATGAAGTGGTGAAAGGGTATGGATTGCTTGAAAGTGTTGCGGATGAATTTGCATGTGCCATTGAAATGATTCATACATATTCTTTGATTCATGATGATCTTCCAGCAATGGACAATGATGATTTGCGTCGTGGTAGATTAACCTGTCATAAACAGTTTGATGAAGCAACTGCAATCTTGGCTGGAGATGGATTGCTGACATATGCATTTGATGTAGCTTCTTCGAGTACTGCAGATCCTTCCATCGTTGTAAAATGTATTCAAGTACTTGCACAATGTGCTGGAAGCAATGGGATGGTCCTTGGGCAGGATCTTGATATGAATGAATCTAATACAAGTGACTGGGACTATGTTAGAAAAGTACATAAATATAAGACAGGATGTCTATTGAGTGCGCCTTTAATGATGGGAGCACTTCTAGCTGGCAAGAATGATGAAACAGTTAGACAGTGGCATGAGATTGGTATTTCATTAGGACTTGCATTCCAGATCCAGGATGATATTTTAGATGTAGAATTATCCAGTGAAGAATTTGGAAAAAGCAATTCTGATGAAAAAAATGATAAAAAAACAAGTGTATCATTACTTGGCTTAGAACAAAGTAAAGAACTCATGATTTCTGAATATGAAAAAGTTAAGCAAAGCATTTCTGAAATGCATGACTTTAATGGAGAAAAATTAATTTCATTTATCGAAAGTATTGAAAAACGTAGAAAGTAGATGGGCAGTAAATATGGATTTAAAAAGTATTCAAAATCCTGAATTTCTAAAATCCATGAGTATTGATGAATTAGAACAGCTGAGTGGGGAAATTAGACAGTTTCTAATTCAAAGTATTTCAAAAACAGGAGGACATTTAGCAAGCAATCTTGGTGTTGTAGAGCTGACAATTGCTTTACATTATGTTTTTAATGCGCCTGAAGATAAAATATTTTTTGATGTAGGACATCAATGTTATACACATAAGATTTTGACAGGACGTGCAGCACAGTTTCCACTATTAAGACAATATCATGGCTTGTCTGGATTTCAGAAAAGAAAAGAAAGTATCTACGATTGCTGGGAAGCTGGTCATAGTTCCACGTCTCTTTCTGCTTCTTTAGGTATGGCAATTGCTAGAGATTTAAATCATGAATCATATGAAGTCATTCCAGTGATTGGTGATGGGGCTTTAAGCAGTGGCATGTCCATGGAGGCATTAAATGAAATCGGTGATGAGCAAAGAAAGATGATTATTGTTTTTAATGACAATAATATGTCGATTTCTAAAAATGTTGGTGCATTAACACATGCTTTTTCTCATTTGCGTTCTTCTACTGGATATATGAATTTAAAGAAAGCTATGAAGAAATCTCTTCGTACAAGTGGATTTGGTCAGCAGGTATATATCAGTTTAAAGAATATTAGAGATGTAATCAAAAAACAGATTGTCAAGAAGGGAATCTTTGGTGATTTTAATATTGACTATATTGGGCCGATTGATGGACATAACCTTCATGATCTGATTCAGGTGTTTGAAGCGGTAAAAGATCATGATGGACCAATTGTTGTTCAT
This sequence comes from Erysipelotrichaceae bacterium 7770_A6, assembly GCA_014610835.1. Classification (GTDB taxonomy): domain Bacteria; phylum Bacillota_I; class Bacilli_A; order Erysipelotrichales; family Erysipelotrichaceae; genus Bulleidia. The sequence goes on along the minus strand of QQXM01000036.1, from coordinate 10,716 downwards.
GTCATGACGAAAAAAGGCAAGGGTTATGAACCTTGTGAAAATGACTATGAAGGCAAGTGGCATGGTGTTGGTCCGTTCAATGTTGAAACAGGAAAAGCACTGCACCACTGTCCAGAAGGGCAGGCTGCCTATTCCTATATTGCATCTAATACAGTTAGAAAATTAGCAGAAGAAAGCAAAGATATTGTTGCCTTGACACCAGCAATGATCAATGGATCTTCTTTACAGGAATTCTTTGCGGAATTTCCAGAACGTTCTTTTGATACAGGCATTGCGGAAGAACATGCCGCAACGTTTGCTGCTGGTTTAGCAATCAGTGGGAAGCATCCGTATCTCTGTGTTTATTCTTCATTCCTGCAAAGAGCATATGATCAGATCAATCATGATATTGCGAGAATGGATCTGCCTGTTGTGATTGGAATTGATCACGTTGGTCTTGTTGGCGGAGATGGCGAAACACACCATGGCATCTATGATATTGGATTATTGAGTGGTATTCCAAATATGATCATTGCACAGGGAAAAGATGCTGAAGAAATCGAAAATCTGATTTACACTGCTTTCTCTCAAAATCATCCGTTTGCTTTCCGTTATCCAAAGGGATATACAAAGATTGCTGAAACGCATGCTTATAAAATGATTCCGGTAGGAAGCTGGGAAGTTTTCAATGATAAAAAAGAGAATCAGGTATGCATCTTTACGTATGGAGAAGCAGTTGACAAATTCTTGAATAAAGTGAGTGTCAATGAACTTCCAGTGACTGTCATTAACTGTCGCTACTTTAAGCCGTTAGATGAAACTGTTTTAAAAGAATTCACAAATCGAGATATGCATTTTATCTGTTATGAATCAGATGCTTTAGAACATGGTCTTGGCAGTATGATACTTGAATGGTGTAATGACAATCATGTATCTATCTCATTAAAGAGATTTGGAATTCCAGATGATTATATTGAGCAAGGTAGTGAAAGACTGCTCAGAAAGGATCTAGGGATCGATATGAATACTGTAATGAATTGTATTCTTTCGTATCTGAAATAATAAATTGTTATGTTAAAACATCTTTACATTCAAAACTTTATTTTAATTGATGAAATCAATCTTGACTTCGAAAGTGGCTTTAGTGCGTTTACAGGTGAAACAGGGGCTGGTAAATCTATTTTAATTGATGCAATCAGTACCTTGTCTTTAACGCGTGCTTCAAGCACTTTGATTGCAAAAGGAAAAGACAGAGCAATCATTGAAGCAACGTTTGATTTACATTCTGATCCACATGCATGTAAAGCTATGGAAGAAAGCGGCTTTGATGTAAATGATGAGACAACATTTACACGTGAGATCCATGCAAATGGCAAAAGTGTTGCGAGAATTGATCATAGAGTTGTTACGTCAAGTTTAATGAAAGATATTCTGCTCAATCAGATTGATATTCATGGTCAGCGTGATACTGCCTATCTTTTAAATACAGGTCGTCATATTCATTTATTGGATGAATATCTTAAAGATGATGATCTTTTAAACAACGTAAAAGATGCCTATATGACATATGATGCTTTACGCAAAGAAAAACAAAAGGCAGAACAAGAAACATATAATGAAAATGATGCTGAATTCTTCATGTATCAAATCAAAGAAATTGAAGATGCAAAACTGAAAATCGGCGAAGATGAAGAATTAGAAAAAAACGAAAAACAGTACAAACTGATTAAAGATTCATTAGATAAATTGAATTCTATTTTTACTTTGTATGATGATCATTTATCAAGTGATCTGTATGATTTTAACAAACAGATTTCTTCTTTAAAAACAGACGCATCTTTAGAAGCAATTCAGACTACAGTCAATGATTCCTACTATGCAATCGATGACGCGATGCAGCAGCTGCATTCCTATCTGGATGGAATGGATATGAGTGAAGAAGACATCAATACGATGGAAGAAAGACTTTTTGAAATACAGCGTTTAAAAAGAAAATACGGAAGAACAATTCAAGATATTCTAGATAAAAAAGAAGAATTACAGAATCAGGTAGACAGCATTACACACCGTCAGGAATACTTAGATGCGTTAAATGCGAAGATACAGAAAGCATATGATGTGTATCATTTACATGCATGTAAACTATCTGCATTTAGAAAGAAGGAATCACACCGCCTGGATGAAGAAATTCAATCTCATCTGAATGACTTAATGCTTCCGAATGCTAGATTTGTAACGTCATTTACAGATTCTGAACCATCTCTTTATGGAGATGATCATGTTGAATTTTTAATCAGCATGAACCAGGGAGAAGATCCTAAACCGTTAGCAAAAACTGCTTCTGGTGGTGAGTTGAGCCGTCTGATGCTAGGCTTGAAAATTATTTTTACACATTTACAAGGTATTTCAACAGTCATCTTCGATGAAATCGATACGGGCGTATCTGGACCTGTAGCAAGCAGTATTGGGAAGAAGATGAAGCTTTTGTCCAAATCTACACAAGTATTTTCTGTAACGCATCTTGCGCAGGTTGCTTCATGTGCAGATCAGAACTATTTTGTATCCAAAACGGATACTGATGGCGCAACACATTCCAGCGTGAAACGTCTCAATAAAAAAGAAACAATTGAACAGCTTGCTTTGATTGCTTCTGGAGAAGTCACAAAAGCTTCTTTAAAGGCAGCTAGTGAACTGTACCAAAGGAACCAGCAATGAGCAGAGTATATTTTCATATTGATTTGAATGCATTCTTTGCTTCTTGTGAAGAACTGCTGGATCCTTCATTGAAAGGAAAACCACTTGTCGTTGGTGGAAAATCCAGAAGAAGTGTGATTTCGACTGCGAACTATGAAGCACGTAAATATGGAATTCACAGTGCAATGCCAATGCAGCAGGCTGAAAAATTATGTAAAGATCTGGTTATAGTCAATGGCCATTATGCCTTTTATTCTGACATGTCTCATCAGTTTATGCAGATTATCCATTCCTATACTGATCTGGTTGAAAAGGCATCAATTGATGAATGCTATGCGGATATGACAGATGTTATCTGTAGATATCCAAAACCATTAGATGTTGCCTTTGAAATTCAAAGAAGAGTTCTAGAGGAAACCGGCTTACGCTGTTCCATTGGAATTGGACCAAACATGTTTTTAGCAAAAATGGCAAGTGATATGAAAAAACCAATGGGAATTACTGTTTTGCGTATTCGTGATGTTCCGGAAAAAATGTGGCCTTTGCCAATCAAGGAAATGCAGGGAATTGGCAAAAGAACAGTTCCATTAATGGAAGATCTGAATATTCATACAATTAAAGATCTTGCAACATATCAGGATCTAAATGCTTTGAAGCCTGTTTTAGGAAAAAATATTGAGAGTATGATCAAACGTGCCAATGGCTATGATGATCGTACACTAATGACAGACTATGACTCTAAAAGCATGGGAATTTCAGAAACTTTACTGGAAGATGTAACGGATTATGATGAGCTGCGTGGCTTGATTAGAACGTTATGCAGGCGTCTATCGAAACGTTTAAAAAAAGCACACAAAGCGGGGTATCATGTATCCATGCGTATCTGCTACTATGATTTTAGAAATGCAAACAAGAGTAAGAAACTATCAGCACCAATCTGGACAAGTGATGACTTGTTTGTTCAGGCAATGATTCTTTTTGATTCTTCCTATGAAGAAGAGGAAGCAGTACGTTTGATTGGAGTATCTGTCAGTGATTTTGCCAGTGAAGAATTTCTTACGAAACAAGTATCATTATTTGATGCACCAGAAGAAGAATCTACAACAGAGATCCTCCATGATTTAAATCATCAATTAGGAACACAGGCATTTGTAAGAGCTAGTTCTCTTCTGGAGAATGATAAATGAATTTGGAAGAGGCATATCATCAATATTTGATGCATCTTAGAATCAACGAAGGGAAAAGTGAAAGAACGATCCAGTCATATGAAAGAGATCTGAAGCAATATATTGCATATCTTCAGATGAATCATATCCATGATACAAAAGATGTAAAACTGCAGGATATTCAAAATTTTATTGTTGAACAAAGTAAAACGAAGGCATCTTCTTCTATGGTTCGTATGAGTGCTTCTATCCGCTCGTTTCATCAAGATCTTGCTTTTATGTTTGATGAAGAAGATCCTAGTAAAAATATAGAAGTGTATAAGAACAGTGCACGTCTTCCTGTGTTCTGTACAATAGAAGAAATCAATCGCTTAATGGATTCTTTTGATGACCATATTCCTGAACAGTATCTTGATCACGCAATATTACAGATGATTTATGACTGTGGGCTGCGTGTTAGTGAAGCGGTAACTTTAACAATGAATCGTGTTGATCTTGATTCAAGAAAATTAAGAGTTTTAGGAAAAGGGGACAAAGAAAGAATTGTTCCCATTCCAAGTCATTCCATTTCTTTTTATAAAGAATATCGAGATGTGATTCGTACTAATTTCTTAAAAAACAAAACAAATCTATTCTTTATTACGAATAAAGGAAAAAAAGTAACAAGCAAGCATGTAGAAGTGCTTCTACAGAAAAAATGCATCGAATTGGATTTTCATAAACACATTACGCCACATAAATTAAGACATAGCTATGCAACACATATGCTGCAGGGTGGTGCTGATTTAAGGAGTATTCAGGAAATGCTTGGACATTCTGATATCTCTACAACAGAAATCTATACACATGTTACAAACAAACAGATGTTTGATGCATATGAAAAGTTTCATTCTGATATTTTGAATGAAAAACTTTCATTCAATGGCAAAAAGTCCGCTAAATAAGCGGATTTTTTAATTGCTATTTTTGAAAATGAAATGTAAATATCTTAGCAAAATCTTACAATTAAGTGAAAATAATTTCACTTTTGTATTGCAAATAGATACAACTGTGTTTAGAATAGAAACGTATTTTAAATACGAACAAAAAAAGGAGAGAAATTATGAAGAAATTATTGGTAAGTGCTGTAGCACTGGCTATGCTCGCTGGATGTTCTTCTGGCGGTGCTGCTTCTACGGCAAACACTAGCGGAGGAACAGCTGGTAAATCTGTAACAATTGCAACAGATACAGACATTTTGAGTATGAACTCATCAACATCTACTGATGGTACATCATTCATCGCATTAACAATGTGTGAAGCTGGTTTAACACAGCTGGATGAAAAGAATGTTCCAGTATCAGATTTAGCTGAAAGCTGGGATGTCAGCAGTGATGGACTGGAATATACATTCCATATCAGAAAAGATGCAAAGTGGTCTGATGGTACAGCATTAACAGCCAATGACTTCGTCTATGCATGGAACAGATTAATTGATCCAGAAACTGCCAGTGACTATGCATTCTTGATTGATAAAAATGCAGAATCCAATACAACAAACATTAAGGATTGGACAGCTGAAGATGATCAGACTTTCAAGGTTACATTAAGCAAGCCATGTGATTTCTTCTTATCATTATGTGCATTTCCATCACTTTTCCCATTAAATGAAAAGTTTGTTGAAGAACAAGGTGATCAGTATGCATTAACAACTGACAACATGTTATATTGTGGCCCATATACATTAACTGAATGGACACCAAGTACATCATGGAAGTTTGTAAAGAATGATCAGTACTGGGATGCAGCTAGCTACGCTGAAAATGTTGATGAAGCTAACTGGATACTTGTACAAGGTCAATCAGCAATCTTAGACTACCAGGCAGGCAACATTGACTATGTTAAGCTGACAAGTGAAGTCATTGATGACTATGCTGGCAAGGAAGATGTCGTTACATCTTTGACTGGTTATTCCTGGTATTTATCACTTAACTTCCATAACGAAGCTTTAGCTAACAACAATATCCGTAAGGCTATTGCATATGCAATCAATACTGATGAATTATGTACTTCTGTACTCAAGGATGGTTCTACACCACTTGAAGGTATCGTAACAAAGTCCACAACAGCAAATGCTGATGGTAAAGATTTCAGAAGTATCTCTGGAACAGTTGTTCCTGGATACGACGAAGCAAAGGCTAAGGAAGCGTTTGAAGCTGGATGCAAGGAATTAGGCGTTGATTCTGTAACTCTAGAAGTTCTTTATGAAGATGCTGATGTAAGTAAAAACTGTGCTGCATACGTTATGAATGCTCTTGAAAAGGCTGGATTCACAACAGAAGCTAAGTGTGAACCAAAGAAGAGCAGACTACAGGATATGCAGAATGATAACTATGACGTAGCTTTACATAGATGGGGACCTGACTATGCTGACCCACAGACATACATGGATCTGTTCGTAACAGGCGCTTCTAACAACTATGGTCACTATGAATCTGAAAAGTATGATTCTTTAATCGAAAAGGCTCTTACAACAGATGCTACTGATTCTACAAAGAGATGGGAAGACTTTGCTGAAGCTGAAAAAGTTCTTGTCAATGAAGATACAGCAATCATTCCACTATATCAGGCTGGTAATACAGCCCTTCAGAATACAAAATTAACAGGTATCCAGTATCATGGTGCTGGTGTTGATAGCTATCGTCATATGAAATTAGCTGCTTAATAACACATAATTATAAGGGTGAGAAGCTCACCCTTATAGTTTTTTAGAAAGGGGATTTACATGAAAAAATATATTGGAAAACGTTTATTGATATCATTAGCAACTTTACTCGTTATTCTTCTTGTCTTGTTTGTCATGATGGACTTGATGCCAGGATCTCCATTTAACGATGAAAAGCTTACAGAAGCACAAAAAGCTTTACTATATGCAAAGTATGGCCTAGATCAGCCATTCTTGACAAGATTCATCACTTATCTCAAGAATATGTTAACGGGTGACTTTGGTGTATCTTATGCAATCAATAAAGACTTCTCTGTAAGTTCAATGATTTCCAGTCGTTTATGGATTTCTGTCAAACTTGGTTTTATGGCAATGATTATTGGTACAATTCTTGGCTTGATCTTAGGAATTCTAGCTGCATTGAATCACAATACATGGATTGACACATTATGTTCAACAATTTCTGTTGTTGGTGTATCTGTTCCTTCATATGTATTTGCATTGCTTCTCTGTTACTTTATTGCATATAAGTTAGGATTATTCCCAATTTTATATAATGCAGCGCAACAAGGAAAATCTTTAGTTCTTCCTGCAATTGCATTAAGTTTTTCTCCAACGGCAAATATTGCTCGATTTACAAGAAGTGAAATGCTGGATGTATTGAATTCCGATTATATTCTTCTTGTAAAATCAAAAGGTTTGAAAGACTATAAAGTTATTTTGAAACACGCAATGAGAAACTCATTGATTCCAATTGTTACAATTATGGGTCCAATTCTTGTTGGTTTATTAACTGGTTCCAGTGTTGTTGAAAAAGTATTTGGTATTCCAGGTCTTGGTACACTATTGATTACCGCAATTCAAAGTAACGACTATAACGTAACCATTGCCTGTGCGTTTGTATATTCATTGATGTATATCGTTGCAATCTTTGTTGTAGATGTTCTCTATGGTGTGATTGACCCTAGAATCCGTGTTGCTAAAGAAGGAGGTAAGTAATTATGAGTCAGAATTTGAATTATGAATTCAGCGAAGATGATTTTAAATTAGCCCATGATTCTAATGATAAGTTAATGGATAAAAACTTTGTCGCTACTTCCTATGCAAAAGATGTATGGACAAACTTCAAAAAAAATAAAGGTGCTTTAATTGCTGCAGTTATCATCGTTTTAATTACAATCATGGCAATCATTGGACCTGGTCTGAATGAACATACATTCAAGTCCATTATTACAGAACATGCAAATCTTGTACCTCGTATTCCTGGTCTTGAAAAGCTCGGTATTTTTGATGGTATGAGAAATGGTGAAAACCAGTATGTTGCAAAAGGATTTCAGGATGTATATTACTGGTTTGGTACAGATGCTTTAGGACGTGACTTGTTTACACGTGTATGGTCTGGAACAAGAATTTCATTAATGATTGCATTAGTTGCTGTATTGATTGATGTTTGTATTGGTATGATCTATGGTTTGATTTCTGGTTTCTTTGGTGGTGCAGTTGATATGATCATGCAAAGAATTGCTGAAATCTTAAATGGTATTCCAACACTTGTTATTGTCGTCTTGTTTGGACTTGTATTAAAGCCAGGTGTTACTTCTATTATCTTTGCGTTAATGATTACCGGATGGATTGGTATGGAGCGCATTACGCGTGCACAGGTATTGAAAGTAAAAGAACAGGAATATGTTCTAGCGGCTAAAACATTGGGTGCAAAGGATTTCTATATCATCTTTAAAGAAATTCTTCCAAATATTTTTGGACAGATCATTATTGAATCTATGTTCTCTATTCCAAATGCAATTTTTACAGAAGCTTATCTTTCTTTCGTTGGTGTCGGTGTTCCTGAACCAACAGCTTCCCTTGGTTCATTAATTTCTTCAGGATACAACTCTATGATTACATATCCTCATATGTTAATGATTCCAGTTGTAGTACTTGCATTGTTAATGTTAAGCTTCAACCTTTTAGCAGATGGATTGAGAGATGCATTTGATCCAAAGATGCAGAATAAGTAAGGAGGATTCTATGGTACAGTCAGTAAAACGTGATAAAAAAGATAGAGTTCTCTCTATTCGTGATTTAAATATTTCATTTAAGACAAACTATGGCGTTGTAAATGCTATACGTGGTGTTCGTCTGGATTTATTTAAAGGAGAAACAATTGCCATCGTTGGTGAATCTGGTTCAGGTAAATCCGTTACCTGTAAAACAATTATGGGTATTCTAGATTCCAACGGTATTATTGATTCAGGCGAAATTACACTTTTCTATAAAGATGAAAATGGCAATGAGAAAACAGCGGATCTTACAAAGATGTCTCAGAAGCAGATTCGTTATGAGTTCTGTGGAAGAAAGATTGCGATGGTATTCCAGGATCCAATGACTTCATTAGATCCTACAATGACAATTGCTAAACAAATCATGGAACCAATGATTGAGCATCGTCATATGACTAAAGAAGAGGCAAGACAACATGCATTGGATCTTTTAACAAAGGTTGGTATTGAAAATCCAGAAAAGAGAATGAAGCAGTATCCTCATGAACTTTCTGGTGGTATGAGACAAAGAGTTGTTATTGCGATTGCATTAGCCTGTGATCCTGATATCTTGATTTGTGATGAACCTACAACAGCATTAGACGTAACAATTCAGGCAAAAATTATTGAATTAATCAAGAGCATCCAGGATGAAAAAGGTATTTCTGTTATTTATATTACACATGACTTAGGTGTTGTTGCGAAAGTTGCAGACTATGTCGCTGTTATGTATGCAGGCAGAATTGTAGAAAAGGGCAGAGTCAACGAAATCTTCTATGATCCAAGACATCCATATACCTGGGGATTACTTGCTTCTATGCCTGATACAGATACAAGCAGTGAAAGATTGTTTGCAATTGCTGGTTCACCACCTGATTTAACAAACAGAATCAAAGGTGATGCATTTGCCCCTAGAAATCCATATGCATTAAATATTGATTTTGAATTAGAACCACCAATGTTCGATGTTGGCGGTCAGCATAGAGTTGCATCCTGGCTATGTGATCCAAGAGCTCCTAAAGTAGAGCTTCCAAAGGATCTGCAGGAAAAAATAGTGAAAATGAAGAAGGAGGCAGGATTAGCATGAGCGAAGCAAAGAAACCTCTACTTCACGTAGAAAATTTGAAGCAGTATTTTAAGATTTCCAGAACATTTACAACTAAAGCTGTGGATGGTATTTCTTTCGATATTTATGAAGGAGAAACTTATGGTCTTGTTGGTGAGTCTGGTTCTGGTAAATCTACAACTGGTCGTAGTATTATTCGTCTGTATGATCCTACAGATGGCAAGATTATCTTTGATGGAAGAGATATTTCTAAAAAATTGAGTAAAGAAGATGCCAGCTATCTTAGAACAAATATGCAGATGATTTTCCAGGATCCTATGGCATGTTTAAATCCTAGAAAGAAAGTAAAGGAAATTATTGCACAGGGACTTGAGATTCATCATGTATGTTCTTCTCAAAAAGAAGTGGATGAAAAAGTATATGCAATTCTAGAAAAAGTTGGCCTTTCAAAAGAACAGGCAACTCGTTTCCCATCACAGTTCTCAGGCGGTCAAAGACAACGTGTTGGTATAGCTAGAGCGCTTGTTATGAATCCAAAATTAGTCATTGCGGATGAATGTATTTCTGCATTAGATGTTTCTATTCAGGCACAGGTTGTTAACTTGATGAAAGATCTGCAGGAAGAATTAGGAACAACGTATTTGTTTATTGCACATGACTTATCCATGGTAAAGTATATTTCCGATCGTATTGGTATTATGCATCTTGGACATATCGTTGAAACAGGTACTACGGATGAAATTTTTACAAATCCAATTCATCCATATACAAAATCTCTTCTATCTGCGATTCCTCATCCAAATCCAATCGTTGAAAAGAATCGTGTTGCGATTACATATGACAAGGAAAAAGAAGGTGTGGATTATACTAAGGGTGTGCAGCACAAATTGACAGATACACATATTGTATTAGCAACAGATGAAGAATTTGCTAGATGGACGAAATAAAGAAATGAAAGATTCGTATGATTTGTACGGATCTTTTTTTGTGGCGCTCCAAAATTGGATGAGGTGTCAAGAAATTGATTTTCAAATAACATGAGGAATTGAAAGAATTTCAACACCTCAA
>QQXM01000211.1 GCA_014610835.1 Erysipelotrichaceae bacterium 7770_A6 | reverse complement strand
CAAAACAAAAACAGTCAGAATTCGGCGTAAATAAGCCATTTTCTGACTGTTTTGTCTTCTTAAACTGTCAAAGATGAGATATACATATCATAAAACAAAACAGTCAAAAAGAAAAACCTGGATTTCTCCAGGTCATAGAATTACATCTTTGAATATTCGCAGGCAACCTTAGCCATTAACTGTGCATTGTTGAATACGAGATGGATATTTGAATCTAAGGAATCTCCACCTGTCAATGCAGCAACCTTAGCAAGTAAGAATGGTGTGCATGCTTTTCCCTTGATGCCCTTTTCATCCATTTCCTTGATTGCTTCATCAATTGCGTTGTTGATGATTGTATCATCCATAGCGAATTCTTCAGGAATTGGGTTTGTTAATAAGATACCAGAATGGAATCCGAGATCTTCATTGGATTTATATACCTTTGCACATTCTTCAGGTGTATTCATCTGGTAGTCAACTCCTAATCCAGAATGTCTTGAATAGAATGCTGGAAGTTCTTTTGTCTGGTAGCCAAGTACTGGAACACCCTGTGTTTCAAGATATTCAAGTGTTAAAGCAAGGTCTAGGATAGCTTTTGCACCGGCGCAGCATACCATAACAGGTGTATGTGCTAATTCCTGAAGGTCAGCGGAGATATCGAATGTCTGCTGTGCACCTCTATGAACACCACCGATACCGCCAGTAGCGAAGAATTTAATACCTGCCATATGTGCAATGATCATTGTTGTTGTAACTGTAGTAGCACCATCCTGTCCTTCTGCACAGATAACTGCTAAATCTCTTCTGCTAGCCTTTGTGATAGCCTGTCCTTTTTTGCCGAAGTATTCAATTTCTTCCTTTGTTAGACCTGCTTTGAGTCTTCCGCCAATAATAGCGATTGTTGCTGGAACGGCACCGTTATCACGAATGATCTGTTCTACTTTTAAAGCTGTTTCAACGTTCTGTGGGTATGGCATACCGTGAGAAATGATTGTGGACTCTAGTGCAACGACTGGTTTTCCTTCAGCCACTGCTTTTGCAACTTCTGGGTTTACATCTAAAAATTTGTTTAACATGTGTGTTTTCTCCTGGTATATTGTTGAAGACTCATAAAACAAGTCATTCACAATATACTCACTCTTTCTATCAATCCTGTTTAAC
>QQXM01000035.1 GCA_014610835.1 Erysipelotrichaceae bacterium 7770_A6 | reverse complement strand
TGGAATATATGGCTCTCGCCACCGGAATCAGGGTGGCTCTACTGACCGGAATGACTGGCTCCGCCATTATGGAATATTCAGTAATTCATAAATATTTGTGTTGTTCATATTATCTTCCTCTTGTATAAGCATTTTTACACAAGAAAAACAAATATTTGTGTCGTATCGCAGTTCATTTTTTATAGAAAAAAGGCAGTATTCACTGTGGAAAACTGTCTTTTATAAACACTGAATTGTTGAAAATTAAAGTGGATTTCTTGCATTAAAGATTCCATACATCAATACACCTGCAGATACAGAAGCATTCAATGATTCAATCTTTCCAACCATTGGAATCTTCACAACATAATCACACTTTTCTCTAATCAGTCTAGAAATACCTTTCCCTTCATTTCCGATAACAAGCACACAATTGAAATCATAATTCAATTGACGATAATCCTGACCATTCATATCTGTACCAACGACCCACCAGCCATTTTTCTGAAGTGTTTCAATTGCACGAGATAAATTAGTAACTGCTGCACATTTCACAGTATCAATGGCACCTGCAGAAACTTTCGCTACTGTTGGTGTCAAGCCAACCGCATGTGTTTTCTTGAAAATGACACCCGTTGCGCCAATAGCATCTGCACTTCTTAGAATTGCCCCTAGGTTATGTGGATCTTCTAACTCATCTAAAAGAATCAATAATCCACGTTTTCCATTTTCAACATGCATGATTTCTTCCAAAGAATATGTCTTGTAGTCATTCACTTCTGCCGCAACACCTTGGTGTCTATCACTGCCTGTCAGCTTTGTCAGATTCTTTTTATCTGTTCTTTTTACACGAACATGATTTCTTTGTGCAAGAGATTCTAATTCTTTGTCATTCACTGCCAGAATGATTTCTTTCACTTCTTTATGTTCCAGAAATAATTGTCTAACAGGATTTTTCCCATAAATATACATATTACTTTTTCAATGTAAGAACCTTTTGAAACAGTTCCTGTATCCTTTCTTGTTTTCCTTCTAACTGCAAATAGCCAAAAACAGCTTCAAAACCAGTTGAAATACGATATGTCTGTACATCTGTACTCTTAGGCGTTGCACCCGTATTTGCATTTCTGCCACGGTGGAATACTGCTTCTTCCTCTTCTGTAAGAATATTAGCTTCATGCAGTGCATCATAGAAAGCCGCCTGTGATTTTGCGCTCACCATCGCAATACTGTCTTTTTGTAATGTTTTTCCTTTTCCTTCGCCATTTTCAATTAAATATTCTCTTACCATAAGAGACCATACCGCATCCCCAAGGAATGCTAATGTTCTGCCTGAACAACTGTTTGCATTCATTACATTAAACCCTTTGCGATTAAAGCATTACGATACTGATCTGCACCATCCCAGTCTTTATTTGCTTTTGCTTCATTCCACTTTGTAAATAGTGCTTTATCTTCTTCATCTAATACAACTCTATCCACAACGATGCCTAGTACAGAAAGCATTTTCACTACAGAATTTCTAAGTCCAATCACTGTATTCCAGTCTGGTTCCTTTGTACGTAAACCTTGATTAATTTTCTTTACAGTATCAAAAATAACTGTATATGCATTTGGTGTATTTAAATCATCATCCAGCTGATCCAAGAATAAACGATAGCTTACTTCGTCATAATCATCAAAAGATGCAGAAGCTAATTGTGATTTAATATCCACTTGTCTTAAAGGATTCAATACTTTATCCAGTTCTTTCCTAGCAGTTTCTACTGTTTCTTCAGAGAAATTCAATTCTTTTCTATAATGAACAGAACTCATCAGCCATCTTGTTAAATTTGTTCCTAACTTTTCAACAATATCCTTTGCCCACAATGTATTACCTAAAGATTTACTCATCTTCTGACCATCAATGTTGATCATCGCATTATGCACCCAGAAATTTGCCAATGCATTGTGATGTGTGCATTCTTGTTGGGCAGCTTCATTTTCATGATGAGGGAATTTCAAATCCATTCCACCACCATGGATATCAATATATTCACCCAAGTTCTGATTGATCATAACAACACATTCCGTATGCCATCCTGGTCTGCCTTTCCCCCATGGAGAATCCCATTGAATACCTTTATCCGTTTTTTTCCACAACGCAAAGTCATATGGATTCTTTTTGCCATCATTCACTTCAATTCTTGCTCCAGCTTCTAACTGATCTAATCTCTGATGAGAAATTTCACCATATTCAGGATCAGCTTCAACTGAGAAATACACATCTCCATTATCAGAAACATATGCACTTCCATTATCTACAAGTTCTTTAATAAAGCTGATAATACCATCCATTGTCTCTGTAACTCTAGGTGTAATATCAGGCACTTCTGTATTCAACATTTTTCTAACGTCTTGGTATGCATCAATATATCTTTGCGCAATAACTGCTTCTGTTGTATTTTCTTCAATTGCCTTGTTGATGATCTTATCATCTACATCTGTAAAGTTTGAAACATACGTAACACTATATCCTTCCGCTTCAAACAAACGCTTCAATACATCAAATACAACCATAGGTCTAGCATTACCAATATGTGCATAGTTGTAGACTGTTGGACCACAAACATACATATCTACATGGCCTTCTTTAATAGGTTTGAATTCTTCAACATTCAATGTTTTTGAGTTATACAGTTTAATCATATTTTCCTCCAAAATAAAAACGTCTTATTAAAAAGACGTTACTTAACGTGGTTCCACTTTTCTTGCTTCTCATATACTTTAACGCAGTTAACGTCTTTATCTACATTATCAATAAAGCCCTCCAGGATGCATTCAAATTCCTATTGCATAAGTACTCACACCATCATGTACTTTTCTCTTTTTACAATGTATGAAGTTTTACTATTTCCCATCTACGGTTTCAACAAAATTAGTATACCACAAAAAGACTCTAGAAAATCTCTAGAGTCCTAAATCATCTTCTGTTTCAGGAAGATATACAGAATAAATTGAATTTGCAACCTTCAGCCAGCCCTTCATATCTGGCATCCAGATCCATTCATTTGCATCTATAATTCCCTGATGAATCAAAGCACACAGTTCATTATCAGAGTAAGGGCCATATTTTGATTTATCTTTTTTCATGTAATACCAAACTTTTTCCATGTCCCCTCCTATTGTTGTCCTTCCACTGGTGCATTTGTTGGAGTCACTTGAATATTGATTGTATTCGTTGAAGAATATACATGTTCGCTGCCACTATTGACAGTCCATCCTTGACTCGCTGCATAACTTCCTGCTAATCGATCTAAATCTTCCCAGGAATATGTTAACCCAACCTTCACAGAAACACTTGTATTATACAAATATTGCTGACCATTCAAATAATACAAGGCAACATTGATTGTTTTTGTTACATATTGCAAGTTCGCTGTACCAGCTTCACTTTCTGTATAAGTTGGATCTGTTGAACAAGCTTTTACAGAAACCACATGTGTACCATCTGCATCAATACCTGTATCTGTATAAGATGTTCCTGTCACTTCAAATTCCTGACCACCATCAATGGATAGCTTATAAGATGTTGCATGATCAACTGCAGTCCACTGAATCGTCCATCCATCATCTGTTGTATTGGCTGTAATACCACTTGGCGTAGCAAGCTGCACTGTCTTTGCGGTATATGTAAATGTATGTGTTGCACTAGATTCTTTTACTTTATCATCATCTGATTTTGCAACAACAGTTACAGTATAAGATTGACCATCTGTCAGAGAAGACGTCGCAATACTTGTAGAATTTGAAGATGTTTTTGTCTTTGATTCTGGATCTGTATTCACGCTTACTTCATAATAAGAAGCATTTTCAACAGTATCCCATTTAATCACCACATTCGCTGTAGTAACGTCTACTTTAATGTTCTTCACTTCACCTAATGTTTCTTCTTGTTTATTTGTATCATCTTCTGTTGTATCTACATATTGTTTATATGTATTATCACCAGCTCCGTGCATCTTTCCATAAGAATCAATACCAATCACAGTAGATCCATTTGCGGCAACGTGCTTGATACTCTTCCATGAAGATACTTTATTCACCACTTCTTCATCACCGTAAGAAATATTCACTGTTCCATCTTTCTTCAAACCAACTACCAGGTTATTACCAACAGCTGCGGATTGAATATCCGTCCAGGAACCAGTATCTAGCGATTCTGCAGAACCAATTGGGTAGATTGTTACTTTTCCATCTTTCTTTGTTAAAGCAATCAAGTTATCTGAAATACTGATATGTCTAACATTTGATTGATTGCTTACCGCATCTGTATTACTACCGGATGCTTTGATTGCACCATCGTTTGTTAAACCTAATGTAAATCCATTTCCAGCATAAACAGAAGAAATGTTTTTCCATTCAGATACTTTACATGCACTTTCATTACCAGCGCACACTACTGTACCTTCAGCTGTCACACCAACAGTATGATCTTTTCCTGCCGCAATGTATTTAATATGTTTCCATTCTTTCACATCTGCATTACCATCAGAAGAAATAACAGTTCCATTCTTCAATAACGCTGCTGCATGATCATCAAACGCCGCAACTTGAACACCAGTTGAAAAATTCTCAGTTGAGCTAAAATTACCATACTTCTTAATATTTCCCTGGTTATCAACATACAATGAATATGTATCACCCAATGCAATACGATTATCATTTCCAACATTCAAAGAAGATCCTGATTTATTAAAAAGCAATAAAACAACCGCAATCACAACTACAATTGCCGCAACTGCACCAATAATAATCATTGTCTGTTTTTTCTTTATTGGAGATGCAGGTTTCTTTTTCTTCTTGGGTTTTACTTCCTCTTCTTCATCTTCATCATCATATGAATGAGAAGCATCCTTTTCTTCAACATTAGATAAATCAGATGTATTCATTACTCTTGTATGTCCATCATCATCTTGATCATTCTTGTCATTCAATGATGAAAACTGTTGTGTCTGCATGGTGTCACGCAAAGAGCCATCATACATCTGTGTGGCATTAATATCCTGTCCACCATTGAATGGAATCGTAGCACTCTGTTCAATGGCTGGTTCAGGAATCACGATTGATTTTGTATTATCTACAAGATCATCCACTGTAATGCCAAACATGTCTGCCATTCTTTTCAGCAAAACAACAGAACAGATGCTATTTCCATTTTCCCATTGCATATATTCAGTCACAGGCACATTGAGTCTAGAAGCAATATCTCCCTGTGATAAATTTGCATGCTTTCTTAATAAAACTAACTTTTCAGGTAATTTATTCATAGTTACCTCCATCCTCACTATTTTAATGGTTATAACAAGGGTTTTCAACACCACAAAAGAGAATCCTTTCGGATTCTCTTTATTTCATCTAAAGCTTTCCACTTACTTATACTCAACCAATTTATCGAACCATTGTGCACTTATGATTCTTCTAGATTTTTCTTTCCTCAACTTGTCATCTCTTCATCAAATGATTTCATATCTTCCTTTATTACAATCTGAATAAAGCTTCTATGATTCATCTGGTAATCTCGGCATGTTTACTTGTTACTCTTGTTATAATCGTTAAACAATTATTTTCTGTAACAGGTTTTATCGAATATTGAATCTATTGGTCTTTCTGTTTTGCTCAGCTTTAGATCTTTTCAATTGTTAGTGTAGCTTTTTCAGCTACTCTTAATGAATTCCTGGTCCTCTCATATATGATATGACCTCCTTTTACGTTGATATGTGATTCACATAAACAATTTTTCAATTGTTCTATGTACCCCCTCACATCAATGTTTATCAGCTCATATATCTTGAGTTAAGTCAGATGTATTGGCATGAATTTCATCTCTAATTATATTCTTACTCTAAGAATGCTTTAGTTCTCGTTTAGATGAAATCTCTTATTGTGTAGCTTTTTTCAGCTACTCTCAATAAATTCCTGGTCCTTTCATATATATTATGACCTCCTTCTACGTTGATATGTGATTCACATGAACAATTTTTTAATTATTCTATGCAACCTCATACCAATGTTTATAAGCAGATGCTCTTTTATAAGACAGATGCCTACATTTTTTTCATCTTTAATTCATTCTTACTCTAAGAATGTTTTAGTTCTTGTTTAGATGAAATATTTTAATGATGTAGCTTTTTCAGCTACTCTTAATGAATACCTGGTCCTCTCATATGATATGACCTCCTTTGAATGAGAAGTACTTCTTCTTTGTTTGTACTTATAATATACAATGGATTTTCCAAAAGAATAGTCTATTATTCGTAAATTTTTTTCTGTATAATTATATTGTTGAGGGTCAATACTACACACATCTACGGATGTGTTTTTTTTGTTATCCAGACATAAGAAAAGATGGCAGATTTCTCTACCATCTAATTTTGGTTGCTTAATTGTTAATTACTTAACGTTAGCGAAGTACTTGATTGTACGAACCATCTGAGAAGTATAAGAGTTCTCATTGTCATACCAAGAAACTACTTCAACCTGTGTCTTGCCATCAGCTAATGGAGAAACCATTGTCTGTGTAGCATCGAACAATGAACCGAATCTCATACCTACGATATCGCTAGATACGATTGGGTCTGTGTTGTAACCGAATGATTCAGTAGCAGCAGCCTTCATAGCAGCGTTAACTTCGTCAACTGTTACAGCCTTATCTACAACTGCGAATAATAATGTTGTAGAACCTGTAGGAGTAGGTACACGCTGAGCAGCACCGATTAACTTACCGTTCAATTCAGGAATTACAAGACCGATAGCCTTTGCAGCACCTGTTGAGTTAGGAACGATGTTAACTGCACCAGCTCTAGATCTTCTTAGATCGCCCTTTCTCTGTGGACCATCAAGAATCATCTGATCGCCTGTGTATGCATGGATTGTGCACATGATACCAGATTCGATTGGTGCTAATTCGTTAAGAGCCTTAGCCATAGGAGCTAAGCAGTTTGTTGTACAAGAAGCAGCAGAGATGATCTTGTCTTCTGGTGTTAATGTTTCGTGGTTTACATTGTAAACGATTGTTGGAAGATCATTTCCTGCAGGAGCAGAAATAACAACCTTCTTAGCACCAGCATTGATGTGAGCCTGAGCCTTAGCCTTGGATGTGTAGAAACCTGAACATTCAAGAACTACATCAACATCTAGATCGCCCCATGGGCAGTTATTTGCATCTGGTTCCTTGTAAATCTTAATTGTCTTACCCTTAACTGTGATTGTACCTGCTTCATCATCAGCAGTAACATCATCTTCGTGACCGATTTCAACGTAACGACCCTGAGATGAGTCATACTTTAAAAGGTGAGCAAGCATATGAGGTGTTGTTAAATCGTTGATAGCAACTACTTCATATCCTTCAGCATCAAACATCTGTCTGAAAGCAAGACGGCCGATACGGCCAAAACCATTAATAGCAACTCTTACATCTGTCATATTGTCTTAATAGACCTCCTTTTGTTGCTATTAAATTATAGAATTTAGAATGAATATCGTCAATTGTGAATTATTTGATTTGTTTCATTTTTCAACAATTCATTCATTCTGTTGCAAATATCATGAAAAAATACCACATGCCATTGACACGTGGTACACAATTAATAAAATTCATTCAAATTCAGCGGTCTATGAGATATCGCAAAAGCCTCTTCAATCGTATCTATTTTCTTTCGAAACAGCTTCGTAAATAACTTAGAATCATTCAAGCGAACCATTGTAGATGGATATGATTTTTTCAATGCTTCTGGGAACACTTTTGAAAGGTCTTCTGCTTCTGATACATACAGATTCACAATCTTTCTTTCCTGCAATGCCGCATTACACAATTTAATCAATGACATAGAGTCAAGATAAATCATTTCCTGTACCTTTAACTGTTCTCCATCAGGAATCATAGCTGCATATCCTTGAATCTGGTCTTTTCCGTTATAATATGCAACGATTTTTCCACCAACTGCTTTAATTTCTTTCTTGTAATTGACAAAATATCCCAAATCTCTAGCGTAAAATCCATTAAAGCGCTTAATAAATGCAGAATACACTTTCAACAAATCTAATGGTGCTGGATCATATGCACATCCAAAATTAGTAATTCTTGTGACGTCTTTTCTTTGAATCTGGAATTGTGTTCGCTGGTAGATCGTACGGAAACCAAATGGTTCATACATTTCTGGTTTTTCTGTCTGAATCAAAGTTAACAATTCACTGTGCTCACATGCATCCACAATGATATCCATCATTTCATGCATATATCCTCTATGCCGATACTCTGGATGTACCGCAACGCCCATGATCATACTTGCCTGCAGTACACGAGAATTAAACATCAATGCATGTTTATTACGAACTAGCGTCGCGACGATTTTTCCTTCCAAAACCTTAATATAACAATCTTCAGGTCTTACTACATTTTTAAAGAAAAAGTCTTGATATCTTTCATCAACATCAGGAAAGCAGACTTTCCACAATCTTTTTATTTCATCTATATTTTCTCTTTCAGCTCTTTTGATCATGATTGTTATCATCCTTTCCCTGTGTATTTTGTATCAAATGCATTGTTCTATAATAACTCATTACACTCATCACACCAAGAACCACAAAAAGCATCCATAACTCTTTTTTCCATACGATAAGAGCAAGTACAATGAGTACATCTATTCCAACGACATACATATCTTTCTTACGCATCTTCTTCACCATCTGCCGCAATATCATGAATCTTCACAAAACGATGACGAATACCAGATTTTGAAACTGATTTTTTTGTTTTTTCAGCCAAATAATTACATAGTTCATTCAACGATGCTTCTGGATATTCTTTTCGAATTTCAATGACATCTTTCAGTTTCTGATCTAATGTCTCATATTTACCCATCTGTTCAATTTTTCGAATATCTTCCAGTTGCTTTGTGGCCGCAGACTGCGCTTTCATTTCATTCGCAACATCAATATTATTCAATCGTTGAATATTATTTGCGAGATCTCTTTCGATGCGAATATTTTCAAAACTGAATAATGCCTGTTCCGCTTCAATAATTCTCAAGAAATCCGCTATTTTTTCAGCAGCTTTAATATATACAACAAATTTATTTCTTCTTTCAATCACTTTTGCATTCAAATAAAAACGATTCATCACTTCTTGAATAAAGAACGCATGTTCTTCATTTGCGGCTGTGATTTCCAGATGATAATTTGTTTTTTCTGGAGGGTTGATAGAACCACCAGCCAAAAATGCACCAACAAGATATGCACGTGCATTATTATCTGAAGCAACAATTTTCTGTAATGGTTTTTCTAACAAGCCTCTTGCACTGTAGATACCAAGATCCATCAGTATTACGGGCGCTGCAGAAAGAATACGCAATCCATAAATACGATTCTTCTTCAAGTTCATTTTTTTCTTAACGAACAATTCAATTTCACTATTGTATCTTTCTTTCACCATGCGATAAATCACTCTGGCAACTGCCGCATTTTCAACAGTTACTAGAATCGTCATCCCTCGATTAGAAAAAGATAATGATGAACACATCTGTATTAAAGCAGATAACTCTGCTCTTGCATCGTTACCTTCCATAATTTTCTGTGAAACTTCTTGTTTAACAATTGATGAAAATGACACTCTCTACAACTCTCTTCCTATAACGCAGATACTAGTTTTTCCACAACTTCTTTTATTTTTTCAGGATCATGGCGAATCAAATGTCCATCAAAATATAACAATGGTTCTTCGATGATCTGATAATCATGTTGCGCTTTCATAATAGATACAACCGTACTGCCTTCTGCACGGTAAGCCTGAATGCTTTTCTGGGGAATTGGATCAGAAGCAACCACCACTGCATCTACAGGTGCTCCATGTTTTTTCAGTGCTTCTACATGATCTTCCACACTATAGCCATCAGTCTCTCCTGGCTGACTCATTGCATTGCAGAAATATACTTTCTTTGCATGTGACTGCTGCAAAGCAGAACGAATATCAGGAATAATAACATTTGGCAAGATACTTGTATAGACAGAACCAATACCATAAATAATCAAATCTGCCTCTTTGATTGCATGAATTGCTTCCTTTTCCGCAACAACAAACGTTTCATAAAATACTTTTTTGATATGGTTATTCACATCAGGAATATTTGCTTCACCTCTAACAACAACACCATCTTCCATCTGTGCATATAATGTAATGACTTGTGAAGTCGCAGGTATGATCTTACCTTTGACATTTAAAATATTCTGAATTTTCTGAACAGCTTCAAAAAATGATCCACAAGTTTGTGTCAATGCTGTCAAAATCAAGTTTCCTAGATTATGCCCCGCAACATCTTCTTCGGTACCATTTGGATCATCAAATCGATATTCCATCAATTCTGTCATCAAATCATCATTTGCACTCAATGCAATCATGACATTACGGATATCACCCATTGCTGGAATATGAAACTGTTTCCGCAATCTACCTGTAGATCCACCATCATCTGCAACAGTTACAATTGCACTGATATCAATTCCCTCAATATTTTTGATTCCTTTACAGATGGTAGACTGTCCATGTCCACCACCAATGATAACAACTTTTTTATTCTTCATTACGAAGCCATTCCTTTTCTTCACGATGTTGTTTATAGCATCTGTATTTCTTACTGTAATGATCATACAGCCAGTTTGTAATGCTGACAGATCTATGCTGACCACCTGTACAGCCAATTGCTACTGTAAAATGATTCTTTCCTTCATTTGCGTATTGTGTTAATGCATAATCCATAAAAGAAGTCAGCTTTTCCAGGAATTCTTTTGTTTCAGGTTTTTCCATGACATAGTCATAAACACATTTATCATTTCCATTATATGGTCTTAAAGAAACTTCCCAGAACGGATTTGGCAAGAAACGTACATCAACCATAAGATCTGCATCTAATGGAACACCATACTTATACCCAAAAGATTCAAAAGAAATAGAGAATACAGGTACTTGTTCCTTAGAGAAATAAGATTCCAGTTTCTTTTTAAATTCCTTTTCACTCAAGAAAGACGTATCAATTGTAATAAAGGAATTATTTAAATTTCTAGAAAACATCTGTCTTTCTACTGAAATTGCTTCATCCAGTGTATTACATGTATTACTTAATAAAAGAGGATGTGTTCTTCTTGTACTCTTATAGCGATGTAAAAGCACTGAATCATTTGCATCTAAAAACAAAACCTGCACTTCAAAATTCTGTCCCTTTAAAAGTCTTAAAAAAGCTGGAAAATCCTGTGCTGAAGTTGATAGTGCAATATAGCTATAACGAGGATCAATACTTGTTTCAATCATATCCACAAGCAATGAAACCAATTGTACAGGAAAATTATCAATAACATGATATCCCATATCTTCCAGACTTCTCGTTGCGACACTTTTGCCTGCGCCACTCATTCCAGATACCAAGATGACTCTTTTATTCTTTTCTGAAACACTTTTTTCCATAAATCATCCTCCTTTTTCTATATTATGATAAAACATTATTCCAATTCTTTCACTATCCATTGACATTTCAGTCTAGATTTTCTATGGTTAATTCAGATATAGGAGAATTCAAATGAAA
This sequence comes from Erysipelotrichaceae bacterium 7770_A6, assembly GCA_014610835.1. Classification (GTDB taxonomy): domain Bacteria; phylum Bacillota_I; class Bacilli_A; order Erysipelotrichales; family Erysipelotrichaceae; genus Bulleidia. The sequence goes on along the minus strand of QQXM01000035.1, from coordinate 15,804 downwards.
ATCATTATTGAAAAAGACGAACACGCAATGAGCGAAAGTGCCATGCAGATCATTTTAGGCACAATGATGCAGGACAAGAAAGTAAACGTTTCACTTACATCTGGATCATCCCCAAGAACAATGTATCAAATGATGGTTCCTTATGTAAAAGACAAGCCACAATTCAAAGATGTTGACTACTACCTTTTTGATGAAGCACCAGAAGTTGGAGAAAAGAAAGGGCAGCCTGGTCCTAACTGGTCTGAAATGCAGGAATTATTCTTTAAAGATGCAAATATTCCTGATGAAAAGATTCATTGTCCAAGCATGGAAAACTACGAAACATTTGACGAAGAAATTGCGAAAGCCGGTGGTATTGATGTCATGCTGATTGGACTTGGATTTGATGGTCATTTCTGTTCCAACTGTCCAAGATGTACGCCAATGGATGCTTTGACATATGCACGTGCCAGACACGTAACAGTCGAAGCAAATCCAAATTATCCAAATAATACATCACACCCATATTCCATCACAATGGGACCTGCTTCTTTAATGAAAGTTAAGCACTTAGTATTGATTGTAAATGGAAAGCATAAAGCAGAAATCTTCAAAAAATTCCTGACAGAACCAATCAGTGAAGAACTTCCAGCAACAATCCTGCGTCTGCATCCTAACTTTACAGTCATTGCAGATGAAGATGCCGCAAGCCTACTCTCTGAAGAAGATATTAACGGACCAGTTAAAAAATTAGACTAAATACGAAAAAGCCCAGATATCATTCTGAGCTTTTTTGATTAGATCAAATCATTACTCCATGCATGCTTTGCATCCAGAAGAGTCAACAATTCTGTGATATCAGAAATCGTTGCATTTGGTTTCTCTGCTTCGATTTTTTCACGTTTTTCTTCATTTGTGATAAAACCAACAGTATATACACCAGCATTCTTGCCAGCCTGTACATCTGAAACATTATCACCAACATACATAACGCTGTCATGGCCAACATTCAACATTTCACATGTTTCAATGATGCCATCCGGTTTTGGTTTTGCATGTCTATAGCGTTCAGTGCCAACAACAAGATCAATATATTCCTCAATTTCCAGATCTTCAACCCAAGTCTCACAAGATTCAGATAATCTAGAAGTTACAATTGCCACAACATAACCTTTTTTCTTCAATTCCTTTAACACTTCTTCAACATGCGGAAGTGTAGATACTAAGTGTCTGCCAGGCAAAGATTTCTGGAATTCCGTATATTCCTTCATCAATACATCTGTATTCTGATCAGGAAATAACTTTTTCAATTCATCTCTTAAAGGTGGACCAAATACTTCCTGTTGTACTTCTTTTGTGAAATCTTTGATATTTCCATACTTTTGAAATAAGTATGCAAAGCATCCAATGATCATCTGTTCGCTATCCATGATAGTTCCATCAAAATCAAATAAAACAACTGGTTTTCTTTTATCAAAGAATCTTGAATATGACCACAATAGAATACCAATCACTTCCACAACGATACAGGAAGGAAAGTTTCTAACAGCTAAAGGATCCCAATGGAATGCCATTGCAGCAAGACGATCAAATCCCGTCAACATAAACATGACCGCAAATGCATCGCCTCTTCTACGTAGTGGAGAATACGTTCTCATCACGCAATAGATGATCAAGAATTCAAAGATATTAATTCCAACACAATACCACACTGAAGGCAGTTCCAACGCTCTACCAACACGCGCAATTGTAATTGTCAATAACAATGCCGTACTAACAACATCCATCGTTCTGCGGAAGGAAAGATGATGTTTCTTGCCATAAAGCAGTATCACAAGAGATATTGCCTGTAAAGAACCAAGGATATCGATTCCACCATCACCAATCGCAAATACATACCAGGCATACATGGAATAATTCTTCATATTCTCAAGTACCCAGAAAATTCTTCCACCAACAATACCACTCACCAGAATCAGTACAAGAAGATCATCTGAAACTGCCTGCTTATACCCGTGTGCTTTCATTGCCTGAGACAAATAGAGATATCCAACAATGCACCCCAAGACTAAAGTGAATGCATACCACTTGATTGTAATTCCCCCAACCGAAACAATCGTGGATAAATCAGGGAACCAAATCATGCTTTCCCCTCTCTTTCATTTGCCGCAACCATAAAATCCTTAAATCTTTCACGGATTTCATCTGCACTGTTAAATCCAGCTTCGCTCAATCTGAAATTTGATACTGCAGATTCAATCAACGCAGCAGTATTTCTACCAGCAGAGACTGGCAATACAAGTGTAGGGACAAGAACATTCAATATTCTTGTATAACGCATCGTCTCATCACCTAGTCTGTTATAGTCTGCATCTGCTTCAAATGGAACAAGCTTAATTACAAGATCCACATCTGCACTGTCAGAAATAGCCATCGCACCAAACATTTTTTCAACATCAATAATACCAATGCCACGGATTTCAAGCAGTCCTTTAATGATATCTGGTGCATGTCCTAAAATATGGTTATGAATATGAATTACATCAACTCTATCATCAGAAATCAATACATTTCCTTCACGGATCAATTCCAATGCCGTTTCACTCTTACCCATTCCAGACTCACCCGTCAATAGAACACCAACACCACGAATACTCATCAATGTTCCACTCATTGTATCTTCTGGTGCAAGTTTTTCATCAAGATATGTAATAATATCTGCCATCAGACGATATGTTTCCATGTTTGTTCTCAAAACTGGGAAATTTGTACTTTCCGCAACCTCTTTTAAAATTGGAGGTAAATCATTATTTTTGGTAATAATCACAGCAGGTGTCAAACCATCTGTAATCAAAGGAAAACGTGATCTTTGATCTTCTTCAGACATCGTACGAATAAATTCAGATTCCCTGTTTCCAATCACCACGATTCTACGTGGTTCTGTTTTTTTATATACACCACACAATTCAAATCCAGGTCTATTAACATCTGGAACAACTGTCCAGCGTTTCAAAGATTCGTCATTTCCTGTCAATCTTTCAAACTTAAAAAAATCTACAAGTTCTCGAATTGTCACTTTCTTATCATACATTTCATCGGCCATTTCATTGTACCTCCGCTGTTGCCTATTATAACATGCTCTTTAAATAACAAAAGGAAAAGAAATATTACTTCTTCCCCTCTTGATGTTCCCTAGTCCATTCTAACGCTTTTAACAAGTATTGTCCTGTCCAGGATTCTTTTACTTTTGAAATTTGTTCTGGTGTGCCTGTTGCAACAACTGTTCCACCCTGATCTCCGCCTTCTGGTCCTAGATCAATGATATAGTCTGCACACTTGATCACATCCAGATTATGTTCAATGACTACTACAGTGTCTCCATTATCAACAATTCTCTCTAGAACTTCAATCAAACGTTTTACATCATCTGTATGTAAACCTGTTGTTGGTTCATCCAGAATATAAACTGTTTTCCCTGTTGCCGGTTTCTGTAATTCACTCGCCAGCTTTACTCTTTGCGCTTCTCCGCCAGACAACGTTGTAGAAGATTGTCCAAGCTTCATATAACCTAAGCCTACATCACAAAGTGTCTGTAGTTTCTTCTTGATCTTAGGATGATTAGAGAAGAAAGACGCTGCTTCTTCAATCGACATTTCCAGTACATCAAAGATATTCTTTCCTTTATATGTACACTGCAATGTTTCTTCATTGTATCTCTTTCCATGACACACTTCACAAGGTACATAAACATCTGGCAGAAAATTCATACGAATCACTTTCACACCATCTCCTTGGCATGCTTCACATCTGCCACCTTTTGTATTAAATGAGAATCTGCCTTTATCATACCCTCTCATTCTTGCTTCTGGAGTTTTAGCAAACACATCACGAATATCATCAAACACACCCGTATATGTTGCTGGATTACTTCTAGGTGTTCTGCCAATTGGCTGCTGATCGATTTGTACCAGTTTATCAATGTTTTCTAATCCCTTGATTGACTTGTACTTTCCAGGATGAATTTTCGCTCTACCAAGATTAACAAGTACTGCTTTCATAAATACATCATTTACAAGCGTAGACTTTCCAGATCCACTCACACCTGTTACCACAACAAGTTTTCCTAACGGAAATTTCACATTGATTTTCTTTAAGTTATGTTCTTCCACACCTCTGAGCTCAATAAATGCACCATTGCCTTTTCTTCTCTTCTCAGGTAATGGAATCAATTTCTTACCCGCAAGATATTGTCCAGTGATAGAATCTTCCACTTTCATAACATCTTGTGGTGTCCCACTTGCCATCACATTTCCACCATGAATACCAGCACCTGGGCCAATATCTACGATCCAGTCTGCAGCCATCATTGTTTCTTCATCATGTTCCACAACAATCAAAGAGTTTCCAAGATCTCTCATGTTTTTCATTGTCTGAATGAGTTTTGCATTATCTCTCTGGTGCAAGCCGATACTTGGTTCATCCATAACATACAATACACCAGATAGCTGAGAACCAATCTGTGTTGCCAGACGGATTCTTTGTGATTCCCCACCAGATAATGTTCCTGCAAGACGATCTAATGTCAAATAATCTAAACCAACATTGCTTAAGAAATGCAATCTAGATTTAATTTCTTTCAAGACCATTTCTGCAATCTTTGTCTTTTCTTCATCCAGCTTTAATGCATCCATCCATGTATTTGCATCTTTGACTGACATCTTTGTAAATTCCGCAATGTTCTTATCCCCAACACGCACAGATAACGCCTGTTCATTCAAACGCTTTCCCTGACACGTTGGACATGCACTTTCCACCATGAAAGAATGATACCAGTCTTTATGCCAGGAGGATGTTGTCTCAACATATCTTCTTTCAATCAGATCTTTGATGCCTTCAATGAAATCATTTCTCTGATATGTATTTCCACCAGAAGAAGTAATTGTATACTTGATTGGTTTATCAGAGCCATGCAAGATCACTTCCATCTGTTTTTTTGTTAATGTAGAAACAGGGGCATCGATATCAATCTTGTATGCCTTGCATAGAATTGTAAATGTCTGCCATTCAATATTTTCTGTATCAACAATATTCTTATAATAACGAACTGCACCTTCACGGATAGACAAAGAAGGATCCGGAATCAGATTATTCACATCCACTTCTTCTGTAATTCCTAAACCATGACATGTTGGACATGCACCTAGCGGTGCATTGAATGAAAACAGTCTAGGTTCTAGCGCACTTACAGAGAAACCACAGATCGGACAGCTATAATTTTCAGAGAAAAGCTTTTCCTCTTCTCCATTTAAAACAATCACTTTACCATCTGCCAGCTTCAAAGCAGTTTCAATAGAATCATAAATTCTACTTCTAGAATCCTCTGTTTTTACAATACGATCCACAACAACATCTAAATCATGTCGTTTATTCTTTTCCAGCTCAATGTCATCTTCTAAAAGACGAATTTCACCATCCACACGAACACGGATATATCCTTCTTTCATTAATTTAGAGAACACATCCTTAAATGTTCCTTTTTTATTTTTTACAACAGGTGCAAGAATCGTTAATCTGCTTCGATCTTCATACTGCATAACCGTATCCACCATTTCCTGCACTGTTTGACCAGTAATTGGAATATTATGATTTGGACAATACGGTGTTCCACATCTTGCATATAACAATCTTAAATAGTCATAAATTTCAGTCACAGTTCCCACTGTAGAACGAGGATTGTTGCTTGTTGTTTTCTGATCAATGGAAATTGCTGGAGAAAGACCTTCAATTGCTTCTACATCCGGCTTTTCTACACCTCCTAGAAATTGTCTAGCATAAGCAGACAAAGATTCTACATATCTTCTTTGTCCCTCTGCATAGATCGTATCAAACGCTAAAGATGTCTTTCCACTTCCAGATAATCCCGTCATCACAACAAGAGAATTCTTAGGAATTTCCAGGGAAATATTTTTAAGATTATTTTCACGCGCACCACGAATAATCAATTTATCGTTTTTCATCTTTCTTTTCCTCTTCACAAAGATCATTCAGCATATTCCACGCATCACGAGGTGACATATCATCAATATCGATAGATAACAGTTTCTCTCGAATCGCATCTGATTTTGTATCTTCTCTTTCCATTTCAACAAGCTGGAAATTCTGCTGAACGACACGCTTCTTGCTTTCCAGTTCCTTCTGCAACTGTTTTGCACGAGACAATACACTTTCCGGTAAACCTGCAAGTCTAGCAACGTTAATACCGTAGGACTGTCCAGCAGGACCATCTTTGATTTTATATAAGAATGTTACTTCTTCATTGTTTTCTTTCACAACAACATGGACATTTCTAACACAATCCACATTATCCGTTAACATTGTTAATTCATGATAGTGTGTAGAAAACATTGTTTTCGCATGAATACATGTCGCAATATATTCAATCATACTTTGTGCTAACGCCATGCCATCATATGTAGATGTGCCTCTGCCAATTTCATCAAACAAAATCAATGAATGTTCACTTGCTTCCTGCAATGCACGATTTGCTTCACTCATTTCTACCATAAACGTAGACTGACCACTCAAAATATCATCACTCGCACCAATACGCGTAAAAATCTTATCAAAGACAGGCATTTTACATGATTTACAAGGAACAAAGCATCCAATCTGCGCCATAATAATAATCAAAGCTGTTTGCCTCATATATGTAGATTTACCACCCATGTTAGGACCCGTAATCAATAAAATACTTTGACTTCGATTCATCTTTACAGAGTTTGATACATATCTAGGATTCTTCATCATTTCATCCAGAATTGGATGTTTTCCATTTTCAATATCTAATTCATCATCACTAAATTCAGGTTTTACATAATGATATTTGCTGGAAACTTCACTTAACGCACAATAGCAGTCAATTTCAGCCAATACTTTAGACAGTTTCTGTAACTGAGGAAGATATCCCTTCACCTCATCTAACAATTGAGAAAACAATTCCTTTTCAATACGAATTGCATTTTCCTGTGCATGCAGGATCATCTCTTCTTTTTCTTTCAGTTCAGGAGAAATGAATCTTTCATTATTTGTTAATGTCTGTTTACGAATATAGCCCCACTCAGGTTTCACATCTTTACAGGCGCCCTTAGAAATTTCAATAAAATAACCAATAACCTTGTTAAAACCAACTTTTAATGTTTTAATTCCTGTTCTTTCTTTTTCCTGTGCTTCCAATGAAGCAATAAAATCTTTTCCACCTTTTTGAATGGAACGTGCCTCATCTAACGCAGCGTTATATCCATCACGAAATGCACCACCATCACTCAGATTCACTGGAGGATTTTCAACAAATGCATCTTTTAATTTTTCATATAATGAACTCAACGGATCAATATGACGATATTCTTTAAATTCATCACAATCCAGCTTTTGAAGAATATTTGGTACTTCCTGCAATGTTTTTGATAAACGCTGGATATCAATTGGACTGGCAGTACTTAACGCACAACGTGCAATCAATCTTTGCAGATCATAAATGTTATACAAAGACTCTCTAACACTGCTTCTAGCCATGAAATTCTTCATCAGCCATTCCACTTTTGCATAGCGATCTTCAATCAAATCCTGATCCACAAGCGGCTTTTCAATCCATTTGCGCAATTGTCTAGAACCCATTGCACTCTTGCAGACATCCAGAAAAGACCACAGTGTAATTGCCTTGCCATTTTCATGCAGTGGTTTTGTCAATTCTAGATTAATTCTTGTGGAATAATCCATATACAAAGAAGATGCTTCTGTTTCCACTGTACAAGGCTGTAAATGAGAAAGCATGTGTCTTTGCGTTTCTTCCAGGTAGTGGAGCATCATACCATAGGATCTACGGTCATACTCTTTTTTGATTGCTTCACATAGTGGGAAATACTGACTGTCAATAGAGTCATCTTCACAATAAGAAATTGTTACCTGCATATTTCTTAACTGTTTGATGATCTTTTCTCTAAATCCCTTATGAACAACAATTTCTCTCGCATTGTTCTTTAAAATCAGCTGCAGCAATACAGAATCCTTATGTTCACAATTCTCCACATAGTTTTCTCCTGTAGAAACTTCTACAAAAGCAATAGAATAGCCATAGGAATAATCTGTAATCGCAGCTAAATATACACTCGATTTCTCATCCGTGATTTCTTCCATCACTGTACCTGGAGTAATGACGCGAATAACATCGCGCTGTACGATACCTTGTGCTTCTTTTGGATCCTGCATCTGTTCAACAATCGCAATCTTATAACCTCTAGCGACGAGTCGTTGAATATATGACTGTACCGCATGGTGAGGAACACCACACATAGGAATCTTTTCTTCAACACCAGCATTTTTGCCAGTTAAGATCAAATCTAATTCTTTTGATGCAATCTTTGCATCATCAAAAAACATCTCATAGAAATCCCCTATACGATAAAACACTAACGTGTCCGGATAGTTCTCTTTCGTTTTGAGATATTGCTGCATCATTGGTGAATATGTTTTTTCTTTTGCCATAATGTCATTATTATAGCACGCACATACCACCAGATAAGAAAAATGACTTGCAGTATTCCACAAGTCATTTAACGTTTCTTCTTTCTTTTTCAATTCCTTTTCTTATCATTGTACTCGTCGCACCAAAATAAATATCAAACCCTGTCACTGTTTCAACAATTTTACTTGCACCAAGTCGCTTCAGTCTGGAAGTATCCAGCTTATTTGCATCATAGATAGAAGCAGATAATACAAAGCAATTAGATTCCAGTACTTTAATATTTTCAATGCCGCCAAGACCTTTTAATACACCTGTTACCAGTCTTTCCTGATCACCTGTTCTAAACAAGTCTACTGCCAGATTCGTAAAGTAGAATCGTGTCATAAAGAAGTATACAAGCAAGATACATGCACCAATAATCAAAAGATAAACAATTGTCATCTGAAAATCTTTGTTTGTTACATACGTAATCAATTCCGGCAATGTTCCAACAAGAGCTGTCATAGAAGAAGTATCTGAAGAATTAAATCCAAGATACAAGTGTAATCCCTGTAACAAGCCAAACAAGAAACCAGTACATGCTAAATGTGCCATATATAACAAGGGTGCTAAAAAGAACAGCATCAATTCTATTGGAAGCAATGTACCAGAAATGAAAGACGTAATCGTTGCGATAATACAAATCATACGCATTCTAGGTTTATGCAAAGGATTTGTTTCTAAAGAATACATACCCCAGATCATTCCAGGAATCGCAAATATATTTAAGATATAGTATGGTGTAATAAATCTGCCCGCCTGACCTTTGATAGCACCACTTAGAATCTGTGCACTCCATACCGCTACATCTCCCGTAGCAACTGTACCAGTCATACCTACCCAGCTGCCACCATTCATGTTGTACCAGAATGGAAAACGAATCAATGTACCAAGGTTCAATGTAGAAAAGAATGAATCCAGAATACCATATAATGTTAGATTCACTGGATTTGTCGTATCTACAGAAATAAAACTAATCAGTTTATTCACTGCCATAATGACAAATGGCCATCCATAGGCAAATAGAACACCCACAGCAATGGAATATAACAATACATTGATTACACATCCAACATCTCTAGAAATAAATGAAAACAAACCATATCCGCTCTTTTTCTTAGAATTTGTAAACGCAACAAGTGTTCCAATCGCAACCACCGCAATTCCAATAAGCCCTGTCTGTAACGGATATAGTGTAATACCTGTGTACGAAGCAATTGATGATTTCGACAAGCTTAAGCCTAGAATTGATGAATACGCAGTTGTTGTCAGATCCGTTCCTCGTTACAATCATCGTCGTACATAAGAAAGCTACATATCCAGCAAATGCACTCATGATCGTCATACTTGATCCATTTTTTCTAGTCACAATACGCAGCAAGAATAGCAACGGAAAATTAACAATGATAAATTGACCAATACGCATGAGAACTTCCGCAAACATCTTCACATAATCGTTATCTATTAAATAGACGATTCCAAATATATTATTTGTTAATAAATTTCCAATTCCACATAAAAGAAATGCTAAAAACAGCACTTCAATTGGAAATTTCACAATTTCAAACAAACCTCTCCACTTTTTCATACAGACACTATTCTACCACATTTAATACAACGTTTTTAAACGATCAAAATATGATACTTTCTTACCTCTTAACACTCTGATATGTCTAGCACCGCATATCTTGATTTCAATCTTTTTACAATCTTCTAATGGATACACATCACTATCCACACCTAACAAAGCACCTTCAAAACTCTCTGATACAAATCGAATCACACTATCACTCTTTAATACAAGCGGTGCATCCAGGCTTCTATATTTGCTATGATGAATTCCTGCAATCTCAACCATCTCAATTAAATCCAGGCCTTCCTGTAAAACAGCACCGCCAAGAGAACGATTATATGCGGTGGATCCTAATTGTGTACATACACACATCCCCGTACCTCTAAACGTTTCCAGCTGAATATCATTGACATATACATCCATCACTTGTGTTCTCGCAGCATTTTCCACACGAATTTCATTCAATGCATAATAGCAGTTTCCATTCACTTCACCACGCAAAACAGACAATATCTCTTCTTTTCCTTCATGATGAATCAATACATCTAAAAACTCATCTACTTCATGATCCTGATAATCAGAATAAAATCCCAGTGTACCTGTATGCAAACCATAGAAACGTACATCTTTTAAACGATCCATAAATTGATGTACCGCATAAATAAATGTACCATCTCCACCCACAACAATCACAGTTTCTGGATTCTCATCATCTCTTATAAAATCAAATTGACACAATCTATCATCAATTTCTTTCTCTATTTTTTTTGATACTTCATCAAGTTTTGATACAACTGTATATTTTTCCATGCCTTAAGTATAAACGTATCCAAAAGAAAAAAGAAGTTGCTCTACAGATTCTATACATGCAAAAATGCAAATATAAAAGGTTGCAGACAATTGTAACTCCCATTCATCTAAATTATAAAAAAAATACTAGATAGAAAAAAGACTGTTCCTTCAATGAAAATTAATTATATTGTAAGTACAGAAAGGAGATGTTATGAAAAAATTATTCATTATTTCTTCTCTACTTATTTTCATATTTGGCTGTTCAGCTGACACATATTCTACACTGAAGGTATACCCATGCGATGCTGAAATATTTGCATACATTACTCAAGCAGATGACAATTCCTATATTTCTATCTTGTACTTATCAGATGGAATAGATTTTCAATTAGATAACGAAGAAGAATATGAAAAAGGAATCTATAGCATTGTAGCTGAAGACAAAAATACTACGAATGGATTACTTCCAATTCCAAATTCTTTGCAAGAAAAAGTAAAAAAATATCGTAGCAGTTTCCGCACCACTTTATACATTAAAGGATCAAATCAAAAAATGAATAAATTACAAGATTTCCTGGAAACTTTTGATTTTCATATCGTTGCGATTGGTGATACGAGTTTTGACATCCTAGGAAGAATTGATAAAAAAGTAGTTGTTCTTCCAATTCAAAAGTTCTAGATTACACAGCATTCAAATAAACAATAAAGAGAGCCATAACAGGTTCTCTTTATTCGTTTAATTAAAAAAGAAGTTACTCTCAGAATTCTGATTTCACTTCTCTATTACTTTAGCTAATTTTTGTACCAGCAGAAAGTCCGTTCACTTCAACAACAGCGATCTGACCATTTTCCTTGCCAGCAAGCAGCATACCATTGCTTTCTTCGCCACGAATTGTAGCCTTTGCTAGGTTTGCGATGACTACTACATGTTTTCCAATCATCTGACCAGGTGTATAAGAAGCAGCTAAACCAGAAACGATCTGTCTAGGTTTACCTTCCCCTAAGTCTACTGTCAAAATCAACAGCTTATCCGCATCAGGATGCTTTTCACAAGATAATACCTTACCAACTCTCAAATCAAGTTTCGCAAAGTCATCAATTGTAACTTCACCCTTTACTTCCTTCTTGGCTTCTTTTACTTCTTTCTTGATTCGATTCTGAATCTCTTCTACCTTAGCCATTACTTCTTCTTCCTTGAGTCTAGCAAATAAGATTTCAGGCTTATCTGTAATCTTACTTCCATTTTCAAGCAAGCCGAATGTCAAATCATCTTCACTTGTCTTTTCAGTATTCAAAGACTGCAGAATCTTTTCAGCTGTCTCAGGTAGATATGGCTTCAATAGAATTGCGCCAATACGTACAGATTCTAATAAGTTGTAAAGTACTGTAGCAAGTCTGCCAATCTTTTCAGGATCCTTAGCGAGTTTCCAAGGTTCTGTTTCATCAATGTACTTATTACATCTAGAGAACAAATCAAGAATATGATCAATGGCATCCGCAACATGTAATGTATCCATAGATTCATCAACAAGTTTCACAGTATTCATTGCAACACTCTTCAGATCAGCATCAACATCTTCAACTTCATTTGGATTTGCAACAACACCATTGAAGTATTTGTTTTCCATAGATAATGTACGATTGACTAAGTTACCTAGGTTATTCGCAAGATCACTGTTGATTCTTTCAATCATGAGATCATATGTGATATGACCATCCTGTGCAAATGGCATTTCGTGAAGCATAATATATCTCACTGCATCTGTACCAAATAAAGATACAAGATCATCCGCATAGATGACATTACCTTTAGACTTACTCATCTTAGAATCACCAGTGAGTAACCATGGGTGACCAAAGATCTGCTTAGGCAGTGGAACATCCAATGCCATCAACATAATTGGCCAGTAAATTGTATGGAATCTAACAATGTCCTTACCAATCAAATGAAGGTCAGCTGGCCAGTACTTATCAAATAATGGATCACTGTTTCCATCAACATCATAACCAAGACCAGTAATATAGTTTGTCAATGCATCAATCCAGACATAAACAACATGCTTAGGATCAAAATCAACTGGAATACCCCACTTAAAGGATGTTCTAGAAACACAAAGATCCTGAAGACCTGGTTTCAAGAAGTTATTAATCATTTCATTCTTTCTACTTTCAGGCTGAATAAAATGAGGATGATCTTCAATATACTTAATCAAACGATCAGAATACTTACTCATCTTAAAGAAATATGCTTCTTCCTGCATTTCCTTTAATTCACCACCACAGACAGGACATTTACCATCTTCTGTGATCTGAGATTTTGTATAGAATGCTTCACATTCCTGACAATACAAGCCATCATAATGGCCCTTATAGATATCACCCTTGTCATAGAGCTTCTTAAAGATCTTCTGAACCTGCTTCTCATGATATGGATCTGTTGTTCTCATGAATTTATCATAAGAAACATTCATAACATCAAACTGATTCTTGATTTCCTTAGATACTTCATCAACAAATGCCTTAGGAGAAACACCAGCCTTTGTTGCCTTTTCTTCTACCTTTTGACCATGTTCATCTGTTCCTGTCTGGAAACGAACATCATAGCCTACCTGTCTTTTATAGCGAGCAATTGCATCCGCTAATACGATTTCATATACGTTACCAATATGTGGCTTTCCTGAAGTATACGCAATCGCTGTTGTTAAATAATATGGTCCTTTGTTTTCCATGTTTTACCTCCTTAAAAATGAAAAAGACATCCCTAATGAAAGGACGTCTTGCACGCGTTACCACCTTTATCTTCCTCTACATATTCTATAGAGACACTCATTTGTTTTAACGGAGTTCTTCCGGGATATTCTATTTGAATATCCAGCTCCAGACCCATGTCCATTTCCTTCATTCACAGATTTTCACCATCCATCTGCTCTCTAAAGAATGATTCAGAAACTACTCTTTCCTTCAAAGCTTTTAAGTCCTTATATTATACGGTTTATTGCACATTTTGAAAAGAGAAAAGAAAGCAGGATTGATTTCAAAAAGAAATGTTGATGTTTATTTCTTGAAATATATACACTTTTACCCAGGAAAACGTTTACACAAATCCTTGATTTTTGACCAAAATAATTCTATGATTGTACTTACATACAGGTATCTAGTTTTAATTTATTTACAATTAGTTATTGGGATATGTAGAAATGGAGACTTAAAAATGGCAACAGGAAAAGTTAAATGGTTCAACGCTGAAAAGGGTTATGGATTCATTACTGCTGAAGATGGAAAAGATGTATTCGTACATTATTCTGCAATCCAGTCTGATGGATACAAAACACTCGATGAAGGAGCTTCTGTTCAATTTGATGTAACTGAAAGTGATCGTGGACCACAAGCTTCCAACGTCGTAAAGCTCTAATTTGATTCATATCGAATTATTTGAAAGCACGCGTCGCAAAAAGAGACGAAAGTCTCTTTTTACTTTACCCAAAAGACTCTATAATATTTGCATGTTCAATTTATTCAATCAAAAAGAAAAAACAAATGACATCAACGAAAAACTAAAGTATCGTTACACAAAAACAAAGCAAGATCTAAAAGATTTAGAAGAAGTAACAGATGCAACTCTGCATTCTCAATACGATGCACTCGCAAAAGGCACACAACAAGGCATCTCAACAATGCCGCGTTTAAAAAATGCCATGCTTGAAGAAGCAGAATTATTAACAGATGCATCCGAAAACTATGCACGTCTATCATTAAAAGCAAGAAAGCAATCCGATGAATTAAAAACACGTGTTAAAGAAGCAGAGCGATTCGAAAGAAAAAGTAATAAGAAAGTTAAGCTCTTGCCCGTCAAGCCAACAAATGCAGAAATTGACTACGAAGAAAAAATCACCAAGCATTTTGCAGCCGGTGATACTTTCTATAAACTGTTCTGGGTTTTCTTTATTGGATGCTTTGGGGGTGTTGTCATTGAAACAATCTGGTGCCTTATCACAAGAGGACACTACGAATCAAGAGTTGGCTTAATTTATGGACCATTCAATCTCGTCTATGGATTTGGTGCTCTTGTATTGACATATAGTTTATACAAATATAGAAACAGAAGCAGTATCTATTCCTTTATTGGTGGATTTATCAGTGGTTCTGTTGTGGAATATGCATGTAGTTTCTTCCAGGAAATGGCATTTGGATCCACTTCATGGGATTATTCCAGTATGCCATATAACTTGAACGGTAGAATCTGCCTGGAATATTCCATCTTCTGGGGTATTTTAGGAATCCTCTGGATCAAAACTATTTATCCAATCATGGCAACATGGATTTTAAAGATTCCAAATAAAACAGGCAAACCACTCACTACAATATTATTAGTCTTTATGCTTTTCAACTCTTTCATGTCTGGTGCTACGGTATTCAGATGGTATGAAAGAACACAGAATATTCAGGCAGATAATGCATTTGAAATCTATCTGGACAATCATTATCCAGATCAGAAAATGCAGAAAATCTATGCAAATCTCGAATTTAAATAATGCTGATCAAATGATCAGCATTATTTCTTTAATACAATTGTCTGCCAAGGAGAGAGTTGGTATTTATGATCCTTATAATTAACATCTGCATTGGATAAGAGTACTTCATACGTATCATCAATGCTTACTTCATGTTCCTCTCCACTCATATTATTGATACAAATGATTTCTTCACTATCATTATCATTTGCTCTACGATACGCAACAACTTCATCACATGTATCTAACGCTTCAAAAGAACCATCCACAATTAAATCAACGTTCTTTTGTCGTAATGCAATTGCTTTCTTATGAACTACCACACCTGATACGTAGTTCCGATGTGGTATCCCTGTGATGTACTCTTCGCATACAGAGAAGGGTATTAC
>QQXM01000210.1 GCA_014610835.1 Erysipelotrichaceae bacterium 7770_A6 | reverse complement strand
AAACTTCTGATTGTTTTCTATGCAGCACGCCATCAGATTGTATTTTTCATAGCCTCTGTCAGCAGTAATAATCGAATTTATGGGATAATCATGTTTTATAATCATTTCTATTAAAGCAGCACATTCTCTAGTCTTGGCAGCTGTATCAATACTTGTATCCCAGAAAACATGATTGATACAGTCATACAGTGTATCAATCATGTTTTCTGGGATACAAGTATTGATACAGCTGCCAAGACTAGAGAATGTGCTGCTTTAATGGAAATGATCATGAAACATAACTATCCCATAAATTCGATTATTACAGCTGACAGAGGCTATGAAAAATACAATCTGATGGCGTGCTGCATAGAAAACAATCATGGTTTTCTGTTAGATTTTCCGGGGCTTTTCCTAACGAATATCTGCTGTTCTTTATCTCTTTTGCTTTTGATTGTGCTGCGGCTAATCTCTGTGATTCTTCATCATCTTTGGATGGTCTTCCACGCTCTCGTTTGATTTCTTTCTTTAATTTTTTGAGCTCGTTGTTCGCATCTCTCCAGGATTCTTTTCGTATTTCATCCAGAGCTTCATTTGCCCATTCCACTATATGAAA
>QQXM01000209.1 GCA_014610835.1 Erysipelotrichaceae bacterium 7770_A6 | reverse complement strand
TCAGAATTAAAGAACTGGATGTCATGGGCAAGCAAATCAAAAATAGACTCATTCGTGGAACTAAGCAGAAAAATTAAACGGCATGAAGAATACATACTGAACTTCATAGAAACAGGAATCAGTAATGCACGAGTGGAAGCAAATAATAACAAAATAAGCTTACTGGTACATCGATCATATGGGGCAGAGGATGTGATAATTATCTTCTGATGGCAAAGCTGTATCTCAATCAGGAAAATATCTTGTTTATTGGAAATGATTTTGAAAGAGATATTCTTCCCGCAATGCATTGTGAATTTACAACTGTATTTGTAACAGAGGGAAATTCTATTGAAAATACAGGAATGAATGAACAGCATCATCCTGATTATATCGTCGAAGATTTGTTTGGCTTAACAAAATGATTTTTCATTGTTTTTGAAATTTAAAAGTGATACACT
>QQXM01000208.1 GCA_014610835.1 Erysipelotrichaceae bacterium 7770_A6 | reverse complement strand
TAACCTATTGGCTTATATCAAAATAAGTACTAAAAAATGGCTTAAATAAGCTAAATAACATTTGACTTATTAGGGAGGTTAGAAAAAATGGAAAAACAAAAAAAAGGATTGGCTATTGCGGCGTTAGTATTAGGAATCATTGGACTGGCATTATCATTTCTTCCAATCATTAACAATGCGGCGTTTATTTTTGGGGTGATTGGTCTTGTTCTTGGGATTGTTGCTTTATTTCGCAAAAATCAGAAAGTTCTTACAATCATTGCAATTGTTATGAACGTTCTGGCAATGGGAATTACACTTGCTTTACAAAATTCCTGGTCAAAGGCATTGGATGATGCAAGTAAAGAAATTGATAAAACCACAGATGATGCAACAGGGAAGAATACAGAGTCATTGCTTGGCAGTGTTGTAGATGTACAGCTAGGAAATTTTGAAGCAACAAGTGATGAATATGGCCTGGTAACTTCTGCATTAAATGTAACGGTTACAAATCTAAGTGATGAATCAACATCATTCTCCATTACAATTGAGGCAGTGAATCCAGATGGCAGCCGACTTGCAACGGACTATGTATATGCAGACAGCTTAGGTGGAAAACAGTCAATGAACCAGGATGTATTTACACTCATTCCGTCTGAAGAAGTTGAAGCATATCAAAATGCTTCCTATAAAGTACTTGAAGTAAGTAGTAATTACGCATGAGCAAGAAAAGTTGCAGAAAATATAGAAAATTTGTGATAATGAAATACAAATTTGAATGACAATA